>JBEGTP010000145.1:0-9994 GCA_041179365.1 Pseudomonadota bacterium | reverse complement strand
GCATCGCTGAGCGCGACATTATTCTGCCGACATCAAAAATTCGGTGGCGGTTTCAAGTTGCACAGGTGCGGACCACCCTTGACCAACAAATCGCGCGCTTGCGCAAAACCTTGATTTGGAGCTTTTCGGCGCTGGCGCTTGGCTTGATCATTCTAGCAGCGTTGCAGACGCTTTATGGTCTGTGGCCACTTCGCCGTCTGCGGCTTTCAATCGCCGCAATGCGGGACGGGCAATCTCAACGGGTTGAGCTAGAGACACTGCCTTCTGAAGTGGCTCCACTTGTCTATGAGTTGAACGCGTTGCTCGATCATAATGAGCAACAAGCGATGGAGGCCCGCGAGCATGCAGGCAATCTGGCCCATGCGCTTAAGACACCGCTTACTGTTGTCATGAATGCCGCAACCGCAGAGGCTCCTGACCTCGCAGAAACGGTGATCCGCGAGGCCTCTACGATGCGCCGTCAGGTCGATCACCATCTCGCCCGCGCCCGCGCGGTGGGGCGACGCGGCCATGCGCATAGTCGCGCTATTGGCTGGACTAGCCTTGAATCCGTCATCCGCGCGCTTTCACGGCTTTACCCCGATGTCCGATTTGATTCGTCGGGTGAAAAAGAGCTATCGGTCCATGTCGAGCGCCAAGATCTTGACGAAATGCTTGGAAACCTCGTTGAAAATGCAGCCAAATACGGTGGCGGCAGTGTTTTTGTTACCGTTGAGCATGTCGGCAATTTTGGTGAATTCATTGTCGAAGATGACGGCGCAGGCATTCCCGACGAAGACCGAGCGCGTCTCTTTAACAGGGGTGTGCGGCTCGATTCGTCAAAGCCAGGGACTGGTCTTGGCCTCGCCATTGTTCGCGACGTTGCAGAGATTTACGGCGGTTCGGTCGCGCTTGAAGAAAGCGAAGACCTAGGCGGCGTACTCGTTCGCTTGAAACTTCCCGCCGCGAGTTCCTAACGCTAGTTCCAATCCTATCACTTTCGCATTACGAGCGCAGGCATGACAGAGCATCACTCTTATTTCTTTTGCGGCATTGGCGGATCGGGCATGATGCCGCTCGCCATCATTCTTAAGGGACAGGGGCATGACGTTGCCGGGTCTGATCGATCGCTCGATCAAGGCCGCACCGCGCCCAAGTTTGAGTGGTTGCGCGCACACGGGGTCCGGCTTTTCGCGCAAGATGGCAGCGGCGTGACCAGCGCCGAGCAAATACTCGTTTCTTCCACAGCCGTTGAGGCGACCGTCCCCGATGTCATCGCCGCTGAGGCTGTCGGCGCGCGACGGATGGTGCGCGCTGAGTTACTCGCCGAGCAGTTTAACGCGAGCACGCAGGGTATCGCCGTTGGCGGTACGAGCGGTAAATCAACTGTTACCGGCATGATTGGCTGGATATTCCACGCGCTTGGGCACGATCCAACGGTCATGAACGGCGCCGTGATGAAAAACTTCATGACGCCTGATACCCCGTTTGCCAGCTCGCTTGTCGGGCACGGAACGGCCTTCATCAGCGAAGTCGATGAGAGCGACGGTTCCATCGCGCTCTACAACCCAGACATAGCCGTCCTCAACAATATCGCGCTCGACCATAAATCTATGGCAGAGCTTCGCCTTCTCTTTGGCGGGTTTATTGGCAAAGCGCGCAAAGCCGTGCTGAATCTCGACAATGACGAGGTCGGACGGCTGACTGCAAATTTGCCCGAAGGCGCTGCGATCACCTATTCGATAGAAGGCCGCGCAGCTGACCTTGCAGCAAGCGACATCGTCGAGCATCCAGACGGCATCAGTTTTACGGTGAACGGTCATCCTGTCGCGCTCCAAGTACCCGGACTTCACAATGCCGCGAATGCTATGGCAGCGATGGCAGCAGCGATGGCGGCGGGCATCGGCCTTGCAGAGGCAGCCCGCGTGCTCGCAGGCTTCACCGGCTTAAGGCGGCGTCTGGAAGTAACAGGGACGGCTAACGGCGTCACTGTGATCGATGATTTTGGACACAATCCCGACAAGATCGCAGCGACCCTAAGGACACTCCATGCTTTCCCCGGGCGGCTCTTGATGATGTTTCAACCCCATGGCTATGGCCCCATCCGGCAAATGGGTGATGAATTGATCGCTACTTTTATCGACAATATGGCCCCTGAAGATATTATCATCATGCCCGATCCGGTCTATTTTGGCGGAACGGTCGACCGCCAACGCGGGACCGCCTTTCTCATTTCGGGTATTGCGGCAGGCGCGAGACACGCGGCCCATATTCCTGTTCGTGCTGACTGCGGAGACTATCTCCTCGCCATGGCCGAACCCGGCGACCGCATTGTCATCATGGGTGCGCGCGACGATACCCTCTCGCTCTTTGCGCAAGACTTGCTGGATCGGCTGGGAAAGTAGGTGGAGGCGCGCCATGTTCAAATTGCGACAAATCCTGATGCAGGAAATTATAAGCCCAAGCTAATTGAAGCCCTGCGTGCAGCTTTTGCCGCTGAAGGGGCCACCACAAGCCTGACCTATGTGGGACCGGGTCGCCAGCTCATCCTAGACGAGGAGACTGAAATTCTCTGCGTTGCGGGGGGTGATGGCACTTTTCGGCATGCCGCTAAAACAATTCTTGATTGCGGTCGCGCTGTTGCGCTCGCGCCCTACCCGATGGGGACGATCAACCTCTTTCACCGAGAAAGAGGCTATCCGAAAGGCCCGGCGGACTTTGCCAAAACCGTGCTTAGCGGGGCGCGCATGGATCAACATTTTCCAGTGGTGATCAATGACAGTCTCTTTTTGGGGTGCGCAAGCATTGGCCCCGATGCGCTGGCAGTCGCCCGCGTATCTTCGCCCCTCAAGCGGGTCATAGGGCGTGCGGCCTACGGCGTGGCGCTCGCGCAGCAGCTTGTCCGGTGGCCACGCCCGCGCTTGACCCTCATCGCCGACGGCAAGCGCCACGCATGCGAGGCTATCTATATTGCAAAGGGCACCTATTTCGCAGGGCCTTGGACCTTCGCCCCAAATGCGGTGCGCACGCATCCAAAGCTCCACGTCGTCGCGCTCAAATCTGCCAGCCGTCGCCGCTTCATCCGTTTTATTCGCAATGTCATGAAAGGCCGTCCGCTAGAGGATCGCGACAATTTGATTGTGCTCACCTGCACTAGCCTTGCAGTCGAAAGCGACGCCCCCTGGCCTGTTCAAGCAGACGGCGATGACCTCGGTGTGCTTCCAATAACAATAGCGACGCGAAGCGAGACTGTTCGCGTTTGTTAGAGAGAGCCTGCGAATACCACCCTGCGATGCTCCTGACCTATGAGGGCGGTTTCGGGTAGGTCTCGGCAAGTAGCGGCTGAAGAGACGATGTGGATCATCGTCGCGATGCTCCGCCGCCGTCCAGCAAACGACTCTGGCAATCCTTATAGGTCAGGATCACGGCAGAGCGGCTTGACGTTTAGCCCCCGTGACCGGCCTTGTCTGCGGCTTCGTGCATCAAATAATGCCGCCAGCGTTCACGGCCCCAGAGCGTGATGAGCTGATCGACACGCCGTTTGGCAGACCCCGTCACTGAGGCCATTGGGATCCGCGAACCATTCTCGCCGATCTGCACCTCTTTGGTATCGAGATGGAGGATCGTCATCTCATGATGCGCATCGACCATGGCGATGGCACCCGGCGCTTGGAGCGCGCCAATGTTCAGAAGGATCGGTTCGGCCCGCTCAGGGTTTGGCACGCCTTCAACTGCATGGTGAACAAGGATGCGGTAATCGACCAACCCAATCGGCGCCGCGCCGCCGTAGCCCGGGCGTGAAAGCACCATGACCGTCTGATATTGGGTCCGGTTGAGGATGTGACCGTGTCCAAGGAAACCATGCTCAAACAATTCTTCACCGTGATCCCCCGTGACCAGCAGGATCGTGTTGTCATAGACACCCAATTGCTTGAGCTCGGCGATGAGGAGCCCGAGCGCGTAATCTGACTGGGCAACCGCATTCCAATAGGTGCTCTGCACCCACGCGCGGTTGGCCTGACCGACCTCGTCGCGTGGGATTGGATTCGGCTCAATGAGCGTTTTCATGCCAGGATGCGAATAGGGGAAGTGCGCCGACTGAAAGTTAAAATAGAGAAAATTGGGCTGGGTCCACATTTTTGCATTGCCATAGCGCGCGGTAAATTCATCGAGCAGAACCCGCTCGTCCAGTTTGACCGAAGCGAGCGAAGCATGACCATAAGCGCGCTTATCCTTAAGCTTTTCAGCATCAATGAAAACATCGGCGACATCCGAAGATGAAAGCGCATCAGCAATATCGCCGAAATGCTCGGCTTGCCCAGAAAACACGCCGACGCGGTAGCCATTGGCCTTAAAGTCAGTGAAGAGCGAATGCGAATGAAACGGCGGCTCGGTATAGCCTGAAAACATCGCCTTGACCGATTCCGCCGTGAAGCCAACGGGACTATAGGCAGGACGTACAGACCCTCCCGCCGCGAGCGCTTCAAGGTTAGGTGCAACAGGTTTCCCGTTGATCCGCTTGCCAAGCACATCGCCGCGCATGCTTTCAAAAACGACTTGGATAACGTTAGGACGCGCGCCTTTGAACTGCGGTGTCGGCATCAGTGCTGGAAGCGGCGCGATGACCAAGTCGCCACCAACGCCGTCTTCATCAATACCGTTATTGGGGATGTCGAGCGCAAAGGGGTGGCGGCTCGCATTAAACGGAAAATCATCGATTTGACTTGAAAAGAGGCTGTAACCATCGCGGTCAAAATCGGTCACTTGATCAAGCGTTGTCATCGCCAGATTGTGCGCCATGTAGCGGGCGTTGCCGTAGCGCGCATCGGTTGACAGGTTTGCCCCGTAGAGAAGCGCAGGCACCGAAACTGCTGTTATGAGGGCCTGTTTCCAGCGCACAGGCGGCGAGGCGATGGTTGCAAGCTTAGGGTCCCGCTTCGCAAGCCAATAAAGGACGACGAGATAGGCCGCAATCGCGCCGCCGATGCCGACAACCACAAAGCCGCCGTAATAGAGACCAAACAACAGCGCTTGCTTGATGCTGCCGCCGCCCAAACTTTTGATCAAGGCAAAGCTGACAGCGTCGCTAAAATACGAGAGCACCTCAAACTTGCCAATCAAGACGCCTAGAAATCCAGCGCCCGCAAGGCACAAGATGTTAAAGCGGAGCAACAGACCCGCTGGGCGTTTGCGATGAATCCAAACGAGGATCCGGTATAGCATGGTAAAAAGCAATGCATGCATCGCTACTGCACCGCCCAGAAAGCACAGCCACTCGCCCGGGGCATCAATAATCTTCGACTGCCCAAAACCGCCTGAAAAGACAGCAAATTTTCGGTCAACGAGCAGCGTTTCGACGATGAACGTCACCACGGCAACGCCCGTCATCAACACTGGCGGCAGTGTGAGACGATGCAGTTTTTCTAAGATGGTCAGTTTTTGCATGAAGCGTCGATACACGGAAATGTCTGCGAAGTCGTAAATGTTCGCTTGACGAAGGTGCGGCCTTGCCGTCCATTGGCACCTTGCAAATTTGAGGAGCTTGCCGTGGCCAATCGCCTGACACTCTATATCATGATCGGGCTCGTTTTGGGGCTCCTGACGGGCGCAATGCTCCACACGGCCTATGCCGGAAACCCGCTCGCTGATCCACACATAATGAACGATGTGGCGAAGGCTTCGGTTGCCGAATGGGGAAAATATCTCGGCCTTGTGACCGACATTTTTCTGCGCCTTATTAAGATGATCATCGCACCGCTCATTTTTGCGACGCTCGTTTCTGGCATTGTCCATATGGGAGACACGGCGGCGCTCGGCCGCGTTGGCGCAAAGACATTGCTCTGGTTTTTAGGGGCAACACTTGTTTCGCTGACGCTTGGCCTGCTGCTCGTCAATCTAATCCAGCCCGGCGCAGGCGGTGGCTTTGAAATGCCCGCAGCATCGGCGACAGCAAATATTGCAAAGCCCGAAGGCGATATGTTCAAAATCATCGCAGAAATGTTCCCGAAATCGATCATTGAGGGCATGGCGAGCAACATCATTTTGCAGATCGTCATCTTCTCGCTCTTCTTTGGTGTTGCCATGACCGCTGTTGGCGAAAAAGCAGCCCCGATTGCGCGGGCTATCGACGCGCTGGTCACGGTGATGCTCCAAGTGACAGACTATGTGATGCGCTTCTCTCCCTTTGCGGTTTTCGCCGCTATGGCCAAGGTGATTGCGATTAACGGCGTGGGTGTGATCGGAACTTTCATTACGTTTATCGGCAGTTTCTACCTCGGCCTCGCCGTCCTGTGGGCGGTCCTTTTTTTCGCGGCGTTTCTTGTCATTGGCAAGCGCACAGCGATGCTCGTCCGCTACATTCGCGAACCCATCTTGCTAGCTTTTTCGACGTCCTCATCAGAAGCCGCCTACCCGCGCACGTTAGAAGCGCTTGAGCGCTTCGGTATCCCACCCAAAATCGCGAGCTTTGTATTGCCGCTCGGTTATTCGTTCAATCTCGATGGCTCGATGATGTACATGACCTTCGCGACCCTATTTATCGCGCAGCTCTCTAACATGGACATTCCCATAGCCGCGCAAATCACCATGCTGCTCACGCTAATGCTCACCTCCAAGGGCATGGCCGCAGTCCCAAGGGCCTCGCTCGTCGTCATTTCGGCAACAATGGCACAATTCAACATTCCCGAGGCAGGGCTCGTCCTCATCCTCGCGATCGATCAGTTTCTCGATATGGGCCGGTCAGGCACAAATGTTGTCGGCAATGCCGTCGCCGCAGCGGTGATCGCGAAATGGGAGGGCGTGCTCGGGGATCCGGCTCCAGCCGAAGTTGAACCGCCACATGCTCCTTCTCATCACGCCGGATGATAAGCGGCCCGCCGCCTGATTACGTCTCGCGCCCTGATGGCACGCGTCTGGCGTACCGCTTAACGCCTGGCAGAGGGCCTGCGCTCATCTTTTTTCCGGGATACCGGTCTGACATGCAAGGGAGCAAGGCAATCGCGCTCGAAGCTTGGGCCGTCCGCACAGGACATCCCTTTTTGCGCTTTGACTATAGTGGATGCGGAGAGAGTGACGGCGCGTTTGAGGATGAAACGCTCCAGACTTGGCTTGCTGATGCCCTTTGCATCATTGAACACGTGCTAAGTGGGCCGGTGATCTTGATCGGATCGTCGATGGGCGGTTGGCTCGCGGTTCACGCTGCGCGCGCACTCGGCGGCGCTGCAAAAGGACTCGTCGGTATCGCTGCCGCGCCTGATTTTACGGATTGGGGCTTTACCGATGCTGAAAAGCACATTCTGAGGGACCGCGGCCGTCTCGAACGCCCCTCGGACTATAGCGATGAACCAATGGTTACAACCGACGCGCTGTGGCAGTCTGGAGCCGGCTTGCGGGTGCTCGGTTCACCCATTGCCCTCGCGTGCCCCGTCCGCCTAATTCAGGGTCAATGTGATCGCGACGTGCCGTGGAAAACCGCGTTGCAACTAGCAGAGGATCTTTGTTCAGCCGATGTGCAGGTGATCCTCGTCAAAGATGGCGATCACCGTCTTTCGCGCGATCAAGATATTGCGCTTTTGACCCGCATCGTTTCAGATTTGCTGGAGTGCCTATGATCCCCCTGCTCCTTCTCGCTGGTGCCGCCGCTAGCGCGCCCGTCAATCCAAAACTGATGGAATGCCAGGTGCTCATCAAAACCGATGTTGCCAAAGCTATTAGCTTTGCCTCGCAGTGGCAGATAGATGGCGGCGGTATTTCGGCGCGCGAATGCCTAGGCCTCGCTTATGCCAAAGCTGGGCGCTGGCAACCGGCGATGACCGCGTTTGAACAGGCCGCGCAGATTGCTGACCGCAATCAGGATCCCCGCGCGCCGCGCCTCTGGATTCAGTCAGGCAATGCGGCGCTCGCAGCAGGCGATGCAAACAAAGCCCGCATCGCCTTTGAAACGGCGCTAGGATCTGGCAAGATTACGGGCACCGAAGCGGGTGAAGTCTGGCTGGACCGCGGACGCGCCTTGGTCGCGCTGCGCGATTTGAAAGGGGCAAGGACTTGCATCGATCAAGCCCTTAAGCTGTCGCCTACAAATCCACTCGCTTGGTTGCTTTCGGCCACCCTCGCGCGCCGGATGGAAGACCTTAAGCGAGCGCAAAACGACATAGGAGAAGCGATCAAGCTTGCCCCTAATGACCCGGCAGTCGCTCTTGAAGCGGGCAATATAGCGATCATGAGCGGCGCACCGGAAGCCGCAAAGACCGCATGGGAAGCCGCCGCCAAGCTCGATCCGTCAGGCCCAATTGGAGCATCAGCCCGGCGCGCGCTCAGCCAGTTTGGGGATGCCGCCAAGCCCTAAGCTGTGCTAAGTAGGCAAAACTATGAAATATCTCCACACCATGATCCGCGTCTCAGACCCCGACGCGACCATCCGTTTCTTCGCGCTGCTTGGCCTCAAGGAGCTCCGCCGCTTTGACAATGAAGCCGGACGCTTCACCCTCATCTTTCTCGCCGCATCCGGCGATGAAGATGCACAAGTCGAACTGACGCATAATTGGGATGAAGGTGGGTACGGTGAGGGCCGGAATTTTGGGCATCTTGCCTATGCAGTCGATGATATTTACGGTGCCTGTCAACGCTTGGCGGACGGCGGCGTCACGATAAACCGTCCGCCGCGCGACGGGCGCATGGCCTTTGTTCGCACGCCCGATAATATCTCCATAGAGCTGCTTCAAGCAGGCGACGCCCTGCCCTCAAAAGAGCCGTGGGCGTCAATGCCGAATGTGGGGCAATGGTAATGAGCCTCGAAGTCATCCGTATCCCTGTCCTTTCAGATAATTACGTCTGGCTGGTCCGTGAAAATACCTCGGGCGCGGTGATGGTCGTCGATCCCGCAGTAGGCGAGCCCGTGCTCGAAAAGGCAGCCGCGCTTGGCTGGACGATTACGCACATCTGGAACACGCATTGGCACCCCGATCACACTGGCGGCAATGCTGAAATCAAGGCAGCAACGGGCTGCACCATCACCGGCCCCGCTGCAGAATTTGAGCGGATACCGACGCTTGATGTACAGGTGCGCGGCGGCGAAAGGATCTCCTTCGGCGCGACAAGTGCACGCATCATGGACGTTCCCGCGCATACGGCCGGGCATATCGCATTTCATTTTGACAAAGAGGCCATCCTCTTCGTTGGCGATACGCTGTTTGCGATGGGTTGTGGGCGGCTGTTTGAAGGGAATGCCGCGCAGATGTTTGCCAATATGCAGACGCTTGCTGCTTTGCCGGCTGAAACCCAAGTCTATTGCGCGCATGAATATACACTCTCAAACGCGCGCTACGCCGTGACTGCGGAGCCCGACAATATCGCCCTCGCCAAACGTTTTGCAGAAGTAACAGCAATGCGCGCGCAGGGCGAAGCAACAGTGCCAACAACAATCGGCCTTGAGCGTGCGACCAATCCGTTTATGCGCGCATCCTCAAGCGCTCAGCTCGCCGAGCGGCGAACGGCAAAAGATGATTTTCGCGGCTGATTGCGTCATGATGTCGCTTTAGGAGTGAGTATAATGCGCAACGCGCTTGCAATATTTCTAACCCTCGCCGCGACGGCCTGTGCGGAAGGGCCGCCATCTAAGGCAGCACTCAAACAGCAAGCCACGGAGGCGCGGCGGCTGGACGAAGCCTTGGCAGGGCTCGTCCCGGGCAAACCCGTTAGTTGCATTGAATCACGCTTGGCGAATGGCCCAGAGAGCTACGGCGAAACAACGCTTTTATTTCGCATGGGTAGCAAGCTGATCTACCGCACAGAAACGCGCGGAACTTGCCGTGATGTTGGCAATGGTCGCGCGCTTGTGACCCGCACATTCGGCTCGCGCCTTTGCCGCGGTGACATTGCGTCTGTGGCCGATCTAACGGCGGGCTTTTCGACCGACACGTGCGTAATGGGAGATTTTGTGCCGTACCGAAAGGCGAAGTCATAAATTTGGTTGTGCCAAAATAACTGCCGACCTCAAACCCGTATGACGCTTCAGGCT
>JBEGTP010000144.1:0-5905 GCA_041179365.1 Pseudomonadota bacterium | reverse complement strand
CGGGCGAGCCCTTCATGCGCCAAGCGGTGGGGGCCGCCATGAAGATGATGGGTGAAATTTTCGTGATGGGGCGCTCGATCGAGGAGGCCAGCGCGCGAATGGCACGGCCCGAGAATATCGGTTTTTCAGCAAGTTTCGATATGTTGGGCGAAAGCGCGCGGACGGTGCCAGACGCTGAGCGATACTTCGCGTCCTATCTCGATGCGATTGGCACTATTGGCGCGGGACATTCAATATCGGTCAAGCTTTCAGCACTCCACCCGCGCTACGAAGTCGCCCATTGGGCTTCTTGCGTGCCCCAGCTTTCGGGCCAGCTCGAGGCGCTTTGTGTTGCGGCAGAAAAACAGGGGATTGCGCTTACCGTTGATGCCGAGGAATCCGAACGGCTAGATATGAGCTTGGCCATTATCGGCTCAGTCGCCCGCCAGCCGTCGCTCAAAAATTGGGACGGGCTCGGCATGGCCATCCAAGCCTATTCAAAGCGCGCGTCCGCAGTCGTCGCGTGGGCAGATGCGCTCGGGGCTGAGACCGGCCGGCGGATTGCGGCACGGCTTGTCAAAGGCGCTTATTGGGACAGTGAAATTAAGCGCACGCAAGAAGGGGGCCTGAGCGACTATCCGCTCTTTACCCGCAAGGCGGCAACCGATGTGAGCTGGCTTGCCTGTGCGAAAACCATGCTTGCGGCGAAGAATATTTACCCAGCCTTCGCAACGCACAACGCCCTCTCGGTGGCGACCCTGCTCGAATGGGCGGGGGCCAGCCGCGACTTTGAGTTTCAGCGGCTCCACGGCATGGGCGAAGGCCTCTATGAACAGCTGGTGCGCGCCGAGGGCTATCACTGCCGCATTTATGCGCCGGTGGGTGGCCACCGCGACCTGCTCGCGTATTTGGTGCGCAGGCTGCTTGAAAATGGCGCGAACTCAAGCTTCGTCCATCAGCTCGCTGATGAGGGCGTGAGCGATGACATCCTGCTTGCTGACCCGGTTGCGAAAGTCATCGCGGTTGAGGGAACGCCCCATCCGTCGATCCCGCTTCCTGTTGATTTATTCGGTGACCGGCGCAACAGCGCGGGGCTTGATCTGCAAGACCGGCTGATTTTGTCCGAAATCGCCGCTCAAATCCGGCACATCGAAGCGCGATTGTTGCTCGCGCAACAGCAAGGTCAAGGCGGTGATCACGTGGGTCAAGCCGTTGCGGCTTTTCCGTCATGGGCCGCGACGTCAATAGAGCAGCGCGCGGCCTTCCTTGAACGCTTTGCTGACGTGCTCGAAACGCACCGAACACAGCTGATGGCACTTCTGGTTCGTGAAGCCAAGAAGACGCTGCCTGATGCGCTCTCTGAGGTGCGCGAGGCAGTTGATTTTTGCCGCTATTATGCCCAGCAAGCCCGGGATGGTTTGCAGCCGATTGCGCTTCCGGGGCCGACGGGGGAGACCAATGTATTGCACTATCGGGGTCGCGGCGTTTGGGCGTGCATTGCCCCTTGGAATTTTCCGCTCGCGATTTTTCTTGGTCAGGTCGCTGCGGCGCTGGCAACGGGCAATTGTGTTGTGGCCAAGCCCGCGCCGCAGACCCCAGAGATAGCGGCTTATGCGGTGGCTCTTGCCTTTGAAGCAGGGCTTCCAAAAGGCGTGCTCCAGCTTCTGATAGGGGGGGCGGAAGCGGGCGCTGCGCTCGTCGCCGATCTGCGGATTGCGGGGGTCGCCTTCACCGGCTCAAGCACCACCGCGAAACGCATTGCCCGGACGCTGGTGGAGGATGACCTGCGCCCGATCATCCCCCTCATTGCAGAGACGGGGGGCATCAATACGATGATCGTCGATTCGACCGCGCTGCCCGAGCAGGTTGTGCAAGACGTGGTCACATCTGCGTTTAAATCCGCAGGGCAGCGCTGCTCGGCTTTGCGGCTCCTTGTGGTGCAAGAGGATGTCGCTGAGCGTATCCTTGAAATGCTGAAAGGCGCAATGGACACGCTGATCATTGGCGATCCGGGTGATCCCGCGACCGATATTGGCCCCGTGATTGACAAGGCAGCCTATGCGAAGTTGATGGCTTACCGCGAAAGCCAGAAGGTGCATTGGCTCCATAGCCTTGCGGTTCCCAAGGGCGGCAATTTTGTGCCACCAACGCTGATTGGCTTGAGTGAAATCGAACACTTATCGGCTGAGTGGTTTGGCCCCATCCTCCATGTCGTCCGGTGGAAAGCGGGGACGCTCGCTCAAACAATTGCGCGCGTGAACGCTGGGGGCTTCGGTTTGACCATGGGCCTCCACAGTCGCATTGCGCGAACAGCGGAGGAGGCCGAAGCGCTGGCTCGGGTTGGTAATCTTTACATCAACCGCAGCATGATCGGGGCTGTCGTCGGGTCCCAGCCGTTTGGCGGTGAAGGGCTCTCGGGCACGGGGCCAAAGGCGGGCGGACCCACTTATCTCCACCGCTTCTGCGTTGAACGCGTCACCTCAACCGACACCACCAGCGCCGGGGGGAATGCATCACTTCTTTCGCTTGACGACGTGGCTTTCTAGTGGCTGCGCAAAGGGCATGACGAGCGTACCGTCGGGTGCCGCAGTATAGGTCGTCTGCGTCGGATAAGCGAAGTCGAGGTTTTGGCTCGCAAAGACCCGCATCACGGCAAGGTTTGCCGCATTGCGGCAAGCAAGCAGATCATTTTGGTCGCCAGGCTGGATATCATAGACGAGCGCAAAATCGAGACTGGAGGTCCCAAAGCCTTCAAGGCCCGCGCGCACAAAGCGGCACCCCGGGCACGCGTTAATCGCCGGTTCCAACAGGGCCGCCATTTGTGCGCAGGTGTCAACCGGCGTGTGGAACACCAGCCCGAGCGTCTGATTGACCCGCCGCTTTTCGAGGCGCTCAAAATTCCTCAATTCCTTGCCGAGCAGATTGGCATTTGAAATGATGATCTCTTCACCCGAGAGGGCACGGATGCGCGTTGATTTGAGGCCGATATATTCGACATTGCCCAGCGTCGTTTCCCACCGAATGAGATCGCCCTTGCGAAAGGGTTTGTCGAACAAGATCGACAGCGCAGCGAAAAGGTCAGAGAAAATGCCTTGGGCCGCGAGGCCAATGGCAATGCCGCCAATACCAAGCCCCGCGAGCAAGCCCGATACATTGACGCCGAGGTTTGAGAGAATGAGGATTGCTGCAAGCAAGAACAATCCAACAGTCACGAGCAGCCGGATGATGCCAACCGCGCTGCTCAAATTGCCGAGCGGATCATCCTGCGCCGCCTTATTCTGCACCGTGCCAAGAATGAGCGTGCGCACCCAGATGGCCGCTTGCAGCCCTGTGACGGCCACAAACACGATGCGCACGGGCGCAAAAATCGCGTCGGGCGCGCGGGCAAGGACGGCGACAATTTCAGCCGCGAGTCCTAAGATGAACCAGCCATGGGTTCGGCTGAGGGTTTTGCCGATGAGTATTGTCCAGCGACTGGCACCGTCGCGCGGTCGGCAAAGCCAGACACCAAGGAATTTGAGCGCGTAGAGCAGCGCGACAATCCCGCCGCCAATCATCAGTGCCGTGACAATCAGCCCCGTGTGGCTGCCAACCCAGTCAAGGGTCGCACGCCAGAGCGTCGCGGGGTCAAAATCGATCGAAAAGGGCTCGTCAGCCGTCGTCTGCGCCATAATTGCTTCGTGCGCTATTCAGGCTGCGGCGTCAAACCCCGTTTCGGCTTGTTCCACTGTTCAACCTTAGCCGTTCCGCCGCGCATCGGTCGCCAGCTCTCCTGATCGAGAATGCGGCTGGCATATACGTCAACGGCGATCTGGATGCCCACGAGCATATAGACGAACGATTGAAAGGCCATGCCGACAAAGAGCGACCCGATAAGATAGCAAACATGGGCCTTTTGCAGCGCAGACGCGAGGTCACTGATCCACAGGCCGTCTTTGGGCGCACGCATTTTGAAGCGGCGGTAGACCTTCTCCATCCGCCAGAGACCGAGGAGATGAATGGTGATCCAGAGTAGGAAGCCAGGGTAGCCTTGTTCGCCGAGCATTTCGAAATAGGAACTATGGAAAGCGCGACCCGCATCGACGATCGTCGTCTGCTGAACGTCGACCGAGCTCCCTGTTTCGGTGGTATTCTTGGCTTCATAGTGGATCTTGTTTTGGCGATACGCTTCAAAGCCGCCGCCAAAGGGATGATCTTGTGCGAAAGCCCAGGTCCATTTCCACACCGCGATGCGCGTTGAAGCCGACGAATCGGCTTGATAATTATTGATCGTGCCCATCCGCGCGGTGAAGGATTTAGGCAGCAAGGGGAGTGATACGAGGCCGAGCACCAGCGCAAGCGACAAAAAGAGGAATGGGCGCTTGGCGTGGCGCAGCGACATCACGAAAATGACCGCAGCACAAATGAGGCCGGTGCGCGCCTGTGTTCCAATGGGAATGAGGATGCACGCAAAGATGAGCGCATAGCAAAACAGCTTTACCCGCCAGTCGGGCAGGGGAAAGATCGTACCGTGCTTGAGGAAAAACATGATGATCGGGATGATGGCAATCGCGACCATCGAGATCGTGCTCGATTCGTAAATGCCTGAATTGTTCGTCACCATGAGATTGAGCGAGCCGTAACCGCCGCCCGTTACCAGCGTTTTGATGCCGCCGACGATGATGATTGAAGAGGCAGAAACGATCATAAACATCGCGAGCGCCTCCATGCGCAGCCGCGTGTTGAGGGTGAAGGGCAAGAAAACGGCAAAGATGAGCGATTTCCAAACCCATCCCCATTTCAGCGCCGCTTCGGTCGGGAAGTCGGCACTTTGCGTCGTCATCCAGCAATAGCAGAGAAGGGCTGTCATCATCCATTGTCGCGGCGACATTTTCGTTTCAGATTTGTCGCCAACAAAAAGCCAAGACGCAAAAGCGAGGCCGAAACAGATGAGCGAAACGGGGACCTTGTTAAAAAGCAAATAGCTAAGGCGCTGCGGCTGCAGCGTATCGACATAGACATAGCTGAGCACAAACAGAAAAGGCCGCCGCAAGGCGAACCAGAACAGGACCAGCAAAAATCCGATAAAGGCGAAATCGCGCATGCGGCTGTCCCTATCGGCCCCAGCGCCGAGGCTTGGGCTTGGGTTTTCCAGCGTTGCCGGTCTCGTCATCGAGGTCGTCGCGCGAGAATAAGCGCCACGCGATCAACAGCAGCAAGCCGTGCGTAAGGGCCAAAGAAAGGGTGTCGATCATTGCGGCTTTAGTCTCTGCATGCGCTTGCTCTAACAGGATGGGGTTGACGCGACGTTAAGGCTTTTTGTGGCAAACGCTTTTTTCGTGAGTCATTCAGGGTATCCAAAGTTTGCGCATTCTGCACCTTCTCGACCATAGTTTACCGCTCCATAGCGGTTATACATTTCGGACCCGTGCCATTTTGAAGGCGCAGGTTGGGCGCGGCTGGGATGTGCGCGGCGTTACCGGCCTGCGTCACTTGGCCGAGGGTCCGGCGCAAGAAACCGTCGATGGCCTTACGTTCGAGCGTACCCCGCGCTTTAAAACACAGCGCAGCCCGATTGGCGAAATTCAAGAAGTCCAAGCCTTTGCCGCGCAGATTGACCGCGTCGTGCGCGCGTGGAAGCCCGATGTGCTCCATGCGCACTCGCCCGTTCTGGATGCCCTCGCGGGGCTCAAAATTGCCAAGCGCCACCGTCTGCCCTTTCTCTATGAGATTCGTGCTTTTTGGGAAGATGCCGCCGTTGGCAATGGCACGGGCACTGAAGGCTCGCTCAAATACCGTGCAACCAAGGCGCTTGAAACCTATGCGGTGAAGCGCGCTGATGCCGTTGCCGTCATTTGCGAAGGCCTGCGGTCTGATCTCATCGCGCGCGGGATCGCCGCTGAAAAAATCATGGTCTCGCCCAATGGCGTTGATCTCGACCTGTTCG
>JBEGTP010000143.1:0-9426 GCA_041179365.1 Pseudomonadota bacterium | reverse complement strand
ATTTGCGCTTTGGATCGCTTGAAACATCCTCACGAGCGCAAGATGCGCGTGAGCGCGAAGAACATTGGCGTTTGCTTTACGTTGCGATGACCCGCGCGGAGGAACACCTTGTCATCGGCGGTGCCCTTGGGCCGAAGCAAGTCAAATCGGGTATCGGAGAGGCGGCTTGGTATACCAAACTTGATTCAGCGTTACGAACGCTAGGTGCGCAACCCGAAGGTGACGATCTCGTCTTGCGTCACGAGACCAAGGAAAGCAATGAAGCACGCGTCAGCGATCCTGCGGAACATTGGGTTGGCGCGCTTCCCAGTTGGACACGCCAAGCTGCTGCGCCTGAAGCACGACCGCCAAGACCGCTCGCGCCATCAAGCATTGAAATTGCCGATCAGGATGCCAATCCCCCTCCCAACACAGAAATGCGTGCAGCCGCCCAACGTGGTATCCGCCTTCACAGTCTGTTTGAGCGGCTACCCGCCGTTGCATCGCAGCGTCGAAGGAACGTCGCCGCCCATTGGCTTGAACACTCTGCCGGGGTGACAGACCCTGAGGCGCGGGCGGAGCTAATTTCCGCTGCCCTTAACATTATTGAGGATCCAGCTTTCGCCGCGATTTTTGCCGAAGAGGCCCTTGCCGAAGCGCCTATTGCGGGGGTGGTCTCTGGCCGCGTCATTGCGGGGGCCGTTGATCGGCTCGTCATCACGCCGACTGAGGTGATGGTTGTCGATTTCAAAACGGGCCAGCGTGTGCCTTTGGATGCTGCGCGCGTCTCTAAGCATCACAAAGCGCAAATGGGGGCTTATGCAGCCCTTCTTTCTGATATATTTCCCGGTCGCGTGGTGCGCGCTGCATTGCTTTATACAAGCGCGCCGCGTCTCATCGAGCTCCCGCAAGAGCTAATCGCCGCCTACAAGCCAGGCTTTACTGAGCAACAGCAAGAATTGCACCCAAGCGGTTGAGATTGGGTCAACCAGTCCCTAGATTAAAGTTTACAACGCAAGGAGAGTCCCGATGGGCACAATCGCAGTCACTGATGAAAGCTTCGCCGCCGATGTTTTGGGGGCCGAGGGCCCTGTACTCGTAGATTTTTGGGCCGAATGGTGCGCGCCGTGCAAGATGATCGGGCCGAGCCTCGAAGAAATATCAGAAGAGCTCGCGGGAAAGGTGACGATTGTCAAAATCAATATCGACGATAACCCCGATGCACCGAGCAAATATGGGGTGCGAGGCATTCCAACGATGATCCTGTTCAAAGACGGTGCCCCCTCTGCGACCAAAGTCGGCGCGGCGCCAAAGTCTGCGCTCAAAGGGTGGTTAGAGGGCGAGCTCTAAGGGGCTAAGATTCGGGCTGCCGCTTCCCAAAGGTCTGGAGACGAGGCCCCAAGTAAGCCAGTTCTTTTGTCCCAGAAATGATAGGGTGATCCGTCCATGCGGGCAATTTTCCCGCCGGATTCTGTCAAAAAGAGCGCACCCGCTATATGGTCCCAAGGCAAGGTGCGCTCGAAAACTGAAATGTCATTGTCGCCAAGTGCGAGACGCGGATATTGTTCGCCGGCGCACATTGGTGGTTCGGCAAGCGTCAAGTGCCCAGCGGTCCGCTCGATCATGACTGAGCGTTTTTCGGCATCCATGAACTTCATGCTAATTGCGGCGACCGGAAGTGCAGCGCCGCTGGGACGCGCCTTGACCCTTGTCCCATCGATCCATGCGCCGCCGCCGCGCACGGCATGAACCATCCGCAGTCTTAGCGGATCATAAATCCATCCCGCCTGCGCCTCACCAGCGGCGACAAGCGCGATCATCAGCGCGAAATGAGGACGACCCGCCGCGAAGTTTCCTGTTCCGTCAATAGGATCAATAACCCACGCTGTACCATGTTGCAGTCCATCCAGTAGCGAAGGATCAGCGGCGCATCCCTCTTCGCCAATCATGCGCGCGCCAGGGATGAGTGCGGCCAAGCCTTCCCCTAACCGCAACTCGCTTTCTTGGTCGGCAATTGTGACGAGATCGCCTGGCGTTTTTTCCGCAATCTGGTGAGCCTCCAGAAGTTGATAGCGAGGCATGACGACCGTGTTGGCGACATCAATGAGGAGGGCCTCTACAGCAGGAGACAGGCTATGCATCAGCTACGGTAATCTGCGTTAATCGAAATATAGCCGTGCGTAAGATCACACGTCCAAACCGTCGCTTGGCCATTTCCCAAACCAAGATCAGCGCCAATATCGACATGAGGACTCCGCACATGGGCAGTGACGGGTGTTTCATCATAATCGGGGACCACAAGACCGTCCTTTGCAACAAGAGTGGGACCAAAACTGATCGAGAGTTTGTCGCGGTCTGCCGGTTCTCCCGCTTTGCCGACCGCCATCACAACGCGCCCCCAATTGGCATCGCCACCGGCGATCGCTGTTTTCACCAGCGGCGAATTGGCAATGCTCATCGCGACGCGGTGTGCACTTTCATCCGAAACCGCGCCGGTTACCGCGACGGTAATGAATTTGGTTGCTCCTTCTCCATCGCGAACCACTAGCTGTGCTAGTTGACGACACAGGTCCGTTAACGCGGCTTGAAAGGCATCGGCACCCTCGTCGTCGAAGGACGAAATCAGTGCATGACCGGCCTGACCTGTTGCAAAAGCGAGAACAGTATCACTGGTCGATGTGTCGCTATCGACCGTGATGCACGAAAACGTCGTGCGGTTTGCTGTGCTAAGCATGTGCTGGAGGAAAGACGCATCCACAGCAGCATCACTAAAGATATAGCCGAGCATTGTCGCCATATCGGGCGCGATCATGCCACTGCCTTTGATAATGCCAGTAAGCGTCACTGTCTTGTCGCCAATCACGGCCGTAACCACGGCACCTTTTGCAAACGTATCGGTCGTCATGATCGTCGCCGCAGCCTCTTCCCAACGACACGGCTCAGCTGAAAAGGCGGCAGCAAGCCCCGCCTCGGCTTTATCGATTGGAAGCGGCACGCCGATTACGCCAGTCGAAGAACAAAAGACCTGCTCCACTGGGCAGGCTAGATGCGCGGCAACCTTGTTCGTGATCGCCACCACGGCTTGTCTGCCTCTATATCCCGTAAAGGCATTGGCATTGCCTGCACTGACGATCAAAGCCCGCGCTTTGCCTTGGGGCAGGTTTTCGCGACACCAATCAACCTCGGAAGACGCGCATCTACTCTTGGTGAGAACGCCAGCGACGTTGGTGCCGGTATCAAAGGTGATGTAGGTTAAATCGCACCGATCCCATTTCTTATAACCCGCGCGAGCAATCCGCGGCGTCACCCCGTTGATAGGGGGAATAGCGGGAAAAGGGGAGGCGAGGGGCGAACGAGCTTCTGATGTCATAAGCCTGCTCTAGCCGATGAAAGCTCCCGTTCAAATGGTGAATTGTAGAGCCTTCGCGGTTAAGCAGACGTTTAGCGCTTTTGGGCGCCGATCCGACAGATTTCTGGTTGGCGATCAGAGATTGAGCGCTTAGAGATGGCTCCCTAATCAGCAAATTGGAAGTGAGCGAATGAAACTGTTTGTTGGATGTGCGTTGGTCAGTCTTGGGGCCGCATTGCCGGCTTTGGTGCTTGCAGCGCCTCGGACTCCGCAATCGCCGCCAATTTCGTCCGCGTCAAAACCAAAGGCCGTTTTGGGAAAAAAGGCCGTCATCAAGGCCGGGTCGATCAGCCAAGATGATTATCCGCCTGTCGCAATGCGCGCTGGGCAGCAAGGGATTTCAATCGCGACTTTTACCGTTGGCGCAAACGGGAAGGTGGTCAAATGCAGTGCCGAGGGCGCGGGCGCGATTTTGGATGCACAATCCTGCAAGCTTTTGATGGAGCGCTTTATTTTTGATCCTGCCCGCGACGCGCGCGGTCGCGCTGTCCCCGAAACACGCGTTCAGCGGATCAATTGGAAGCTTGATCAAGAAGACATTCCCGTCGCGCAGCAGCCTGTTTTCATAAATGGCACCATGACGGTCGGAATTTCGACCGAAGGTAAAGTCACCAGCTGTCGGATCGCACAATCAAGCGGCGATGCGCTGCGCGATAGCAAGGCTTGTCAATTGGCGCTCGATCGCTGGAAGTTCGTACCCGCTAGCGATGCGGCAGGCGCGCCCGCGACTAGTGAGCGGACCCTGCCAATTCCACTGCCCGACTGACTTTTCGCGCCTAAAGCCCGATTTTACCGCGAATGAGCTTTTTGCCGGCGTCTCCGATTTTGCCAAGTATCCCTTTTTTTGACTTCTTGGTATTGTCACAAAACCCGGTTTGTTGGGATTGCTGTGCGGCCTGAGCGTTCGACTGGCTATCGAGCGATAAAAACTGAGCTTGTGGAATCGCCTTTTTTGCGGCGGCAACCGCGAAATCGATTGTTGTATTGTCCTGCTGATTGAGTGCGAGGGCTGAACCACATTTTTGCTCGGCCGTTTTTAAGACCGATTTACCACCCAAAACTGTCTTCGCGAGATCAAACATGCCAACTGCGAGCGCGGGCGTGGCAACGAGTATGGCAGAAACAGCGCCTGCAAGAATAAGCTTCGTACGCATAACTAGCTCCTCATGTGTCGAAGGTTCGACAGGGCTAGTCTATCATTGTGTCTATGAATGACGAGTCCAAATTCGTGCGCTATCCGCCGCTGCGAATTGACTATGGGAGGGCGCATCCCTACATGCCATTTTATTCACAGTTAACGAGGGCGGGAGTGCTCATTTTGCGCCCTTTTTCTCTCTAAAAGACCAGGAAATCTCATTCATGTTCGGTGGTATCGCAAAGGCGATTTTTGGGTCGTCAAACGATCGCTATGTCAAATCTATTTTCAAGGTCGTCGATACGATCAATCGATTTGAGTCGACTATTTCTGCGCTGACCGATGATGAGCTGCGCGATCAAACGCTGCTGTTCCGCGCGCGTCTGGCGGACGGGGAAGCCCTTGATGCAATCCTGCCAGAAGCATTCGCAACGGTACGCGAGACGGCTAAGCGCGTACTTGGCCAGCGCCATTATGACGTGCAAATGGTTGGCGGCATCGTTCTGCATCGCGGCGAAATCGCTGAAATGCGGACGGGTGAAGGTAAAACGTTGGTCGCGACGCTGGCGACCTACCTCAATGCGCTTCCTGGCGAAGGCGTCCACGTCATCACCGTCAATGACTACCTCGCGCGCCGTGACGCTGACTGGATGGGGCAGGTCTATAAATTCCTCGGCCTTACTGTCGGCGTAATTGTGCCTAATCTCAGTGATCAAGACCGCCGTGACGCTTATGCGACAGACATCACATACGGTACGAACAACGAATTCGGCTTCGACTATCTGCGCGACAACATGAAATATGAGCGCGAGCAGATGGTGCAACGCCCATTTTCCTTTGCGATTGTTGACGAAGTTGACTCGATTTTGATCGACGAAGCGCGGACGCCTCTCATCATTTCAGGCCCGACGGATGACAAGTCAGAGCTCTATATGGCGGTGGATATCGTTGTAAAACAGCTCGTTCCGGAGGATTATGAGGTAGATGAAAAGCAAAAATCGATCATCTTGACCGAAGACGGTACCGAAAAAGCAGAGCGCATGTTCGAGGCAGCGGGGTTGCTCGAAGGGGCCAATCTCTATGATTTTGAAAACACGCAGATCGTCCACCACCTCAATCAGGCGCTAAAGGCCAATGTGATCTTTAAGCGCGATACTGACTATATTGAGAAGGATGGCAAGATTGTCATCATTGATGAGTTTACCGGGCGCATGATGGATGGCCGTCGCTGGTCGGATGGGCTGCATCAAGCGGTAGAGGCCAAGGAGGGTGTCGAGATCGAGCCCGAAAACCAGACGCTCGCTTCGATTACCTTTCAGAATTTCTTCCGCATGTACCCCAAGCTCTCTGGGATGACCGGAACAGCCGCAACCGAAGCCTCTGAATTTTACGACATCTATAAGATGAATGTCGTTTCTATCCCCACCAATGTGGATGTTCTTCGCATCGATGAAGAAGACGAGTTTTACAAAAACACGCAGGACAAGTTTGCGGCCATCGCAAAATCGATCCGTGAAAAGCAAGAGGGTGGCCAGCCCGTTTTGGTGGGGACTGTGTCGATCGAAAAGTCCGAACTCCTCTCAGAGTTTCTCAACAAAGAAAATGTCGTTCATAATGTCCTGAACGCCCGCTTTCATGAGCAGGAGGCGCATATCGTAGCGCAAGCCGGTCGCTTGCGTGCTGTGACCATTGCGACGAATATGGCGGGCCGCGGAACGGACATTCAGCTCGGCGGTAATTTGGATTTCCGCATCGAAGACGAACTCAAGGATGTTGAAGAAGGTGCTGACCGGGACGCGCGGATCGAGCAGATCAAGCAAGAAATTGAGGTTGAAAAAGCGCAGGTCCTCTCAAATGGCGGCCTCTATGTCCTAGCGACTGAGCGCCATGAAAGCCGCCGCATTGATAACCAGCTTCGCGGGCGCTCCGGTCGACAAGGGGATCCCGGGCTGTCCAAATTTTATCTCAGCCTTGATGATGATTTGCTGCGCATCTTTGGCCCCGACACGCTTTTCGCCAAGATGATGAATAAGAATCTTGCGGACGGTGAGGCTATCGGTTCCAAATGGCTCTCAAAAGCCATTGAAACAGCGCAGAAGAAGGTTGAAGCGCGCAACTACGACATTCGCAAGCAAGTCGTAGAATATGATGACGTGATGAACGATCAGCGCAAAGTCATTTATGAGCAGCGCTCAGACATTATGGATGCCGATACAATCGATGATGTCACAATCGATATGCGGCATGAAACGGTCAATGGCTTGGTCGGTGAGGCGTGCCCTCCCAATACCTACCCTGAGCAATGGGATATTGAGGCGCTAAAAACGCGGGTCAGCGATATTCTCGGTCTGGACATTCCGATTGAGGAGTGGATCAAAGAATCATCAGTAGAGCCTGAGGCTGTGGAAGAACGCGTTCGCCTCGCGGCTGATGAAATGATGGCAGCGAAGCAAGCCGAACTCGATCCGGAACTCTGGATTCAAGTTGAAAAATCTGTTTTATTACAAGCTCTTGATCACCGTTGGAAAGAACATTTGGCAACGCTCGATGCGTTGAGGCAGGTCATCCATTTGCGCGCCTATGCGCAGAAAACGCCGATTAATGAATATAAGCAGGAAGCGTTCGCGCTGTTCGAGCGCATGTTGGTTGCCATCCGCGAAGATGTGACCAAAATTCTGGCCTTCGCGCAATTCAACGTCGATATGGCGGACCTGCCTGAGATGCCGGAAATTTTCACCAGTCATATTGATCCGCTGACCGGTGAAGATGATAGCTACGATGACGACAATGGGCTCGGCCACGTGACAACGCGCCTGCCGCCGTTGCGGGTTATTCAGGCTTCAGATGAAGACGGCATGAGCGAAGATCCCGCATCTTGGGTTGGCAATGTCAGCCGAAATGCTCTCTGCCCTTGCGGATCGGGCCAAAAATATAAGCATTGTCACGGATCGAACTGACCTTTGCCTTGGCTCGGAATCGCCTTTTTTTTTACGGCGCTCTTTTACGCCAGCGTCGGCTTTGGCGGCGGGTCGACCTACAGCGCGCTCTTGACGCTTGCGAAGACTGACTATCGCATTCTTCCTGCGCTCTCGCTCATCTGCAATGTGATCGTGGTGACAGGTGGGGCGGTTCGTTTCGGCAGGGCAGGGCATATTCCTTGGCGGCGGGTTTTGCCGCTTGTGCTCGCGTCCGCACCGCTCGCTTGGCTCGGCGGATTGACGCCGATCAAGGAGGTGACGTTCCAAGCGCTACTCGCGGCATCACTGGGCGTTACGGGGCTGATTTTGCTTTTTCAACGTGAGAACGCCGAAGTTGGTGGCCAAACTCTTAGCCAGACCACGCAAAGGGCGCGATTTGCTAACATGGCGGTTGGGGCTGCGATTGGTTATTTGTCTGGACTGGTTGGCATTGGCGGCGGCATTTTTCTCGCGCCCTATTTGCACTTTACCAAATGGGCCGAAAGCAAAGTCATTGCCGGAACCGCGACCCTTTTCATTCTTGTCAATTCGGTGACGGGCCTCGCAGGACAGCTGCAAAAGACCAATGCCTCGGGATCGATTGACCCGCTTTTTGACCATTGGCCACTTGTTGTGGCGGTTGCTGGCGGCGGCTTGATCGGAAGCCACCTCGGCGTACAGGTTATTTCACCTTCTTTGATGCGTCGCCTTACGGCTCTCCTGATCCTTTACGTCGCCGTTCAACTGGCGTGGAAATTGCTCGGCTAAAAGCCAGTTGTTGTCTCCCCTTTTTACAGATGTTTATCCTAACGGCATTGCAGGACAATGCTCCGCAATAAACTCTGCATGCGTTGGTTGACGCAGGGCTTCGTCGGCCATCGCGGTGCGCAGTTTTGTGAGCCACTCCTTTCCGCCCGGATTCCGGTATGTGGCAATGGGATCAAATCGTTCGGGCCTATTGAATTGGCCAATTTGAACGGCGTACCAGCTGTCGGGTCCAAACAAATCCATTTCGCGCGCAATATGGCGGCCATAATGGCGAAAATGATCGATTTTGAATTGCAGCGTCTCTGGAATGCTCATGGCTGATACGGCGCGCCACAACGCACTGTCATCGCGCTGGGTGAGTTTATAGTGGAGAATGATGAAATCGCGGATGCGTTCATATTCGGTCACGGCGATGCGATTATATTCGGCGACAATAAGTGGATCGAAGTCACGGTCTGGAAAGAGCGCGAGGAGTTTTGAGATGCCGGCCTGAATTAGATGCAGGCTGGTGGATTCAAGCGGCTCGAGGAACCCGCTCGACAAACCAATCGCGATGACATTCTTTTGCCAAAATTTGCGCCGCATACCTGTCGTAAAGCGAAGTTGATTGGGCGAGGCGAGTGGCTCACCATCGAGATTGGCAAGCAGCGTTTCCAGTGCTGCGTCGTCTGAAATATAGCGCGACGAATACACATAACCATTGCCGGTGCGGTGTTGCAGCGGAATACGCCATTGCCACCCCGCCTCGCGCGCCGTTGACCGCGTATAGGGCGTGAAATCGCCGGCTTTTGCGCAAGGAATGGCGACCGCACGGTCGCACGGGAGCCAATGCGTCCAATCCTCATAGCCTGTCTTGAGCGCGCCTTCGATGAGAAGACCGCGAAAGCCCGAGCAATCAATGAAAAGGTCGCCCGAAAAAGCGCGTCCGTCGTCCATCGTGACGCTTTCGACATAGCCAGTTTCAGGCTGTAAAGCGACGGCGCTGACTTTGCCCTCGATGCGCGTGACGCCGCGCGCTTCAGCGTAACTGCGTAGGAAACGTGCATAGAGCCCAGCATCGAAATGATAGGCATATTCAAAGGTTGAAAGCACGCTGCGCTTGTCGCCTGAAGGTCTGGTGAAGCGCCCTGCGCGCGCGAGATGCCACGCCATGCTGAGATCATCAAAGCGCGAGGTGT
>JBEGTP010000142.1:0-4919 GCA_041179365.1 Pseudomonadota bacterium | reverse complement strand
TACCGCGACAGGCGCGCTTTGCAACATTTCGGAGCGCTTCTGGGCCGTCACCACAATATCTTCGCCGCCGTACCCCGCCATGGCAGGCGGCGGCAGCGGATAGCTGCGCTGCCAAGGGGCGGTGCGCGGATGGGTGCTCGTAATATCCTGCGGCCAACATTGCAGACTGAGGCCGCCAGACCGCGCGCTGTCCGTCACATCTTCCGGGTCGTCCTCCTTATTGACCGATCCTGCAATGACTTGCGTCTGCGCCATGGGAAAGCTTTGCGCGTTGCCGTTGGCGAGCGTTAGCCACGCAAAGAAGTGAAGCGTCTTCCCGCTTGGATCAACCCGCACAACATAATTGGCGGTCCAGTCAAACCCCGTCGCGAGATAAGAAAGCTGAACCACTACATCGGTTTCGCTTTGCGAGTCGGTCTCAACCGATAGTGTAGGCTGCGCATTCAGCCCTGGCGGAACACCATCATAGCCAAGCGACTCAGGAAGGCCCGAGCAGCCCAAGGCTTCAAAGCCGCGCGAGGTGCGGATAACAACGCCACCTTGCGGACCTGCAATAACCTCTGCGTCCTCTTCAATGACTTTGCCCGTTGCGCGGCTCGTTCGTTTGAGATGAATCCGCCGACCAAGGCTGCCATCCACCAGTGCGGCCGGCGAGAGTAACCGAGCATCGCGATTTTTCTGGATCACGCCTCCCGGAAGGCCCGTCACAATCGCGCTTACAGGGACAATCCCTTCAGCAACGCCTTCAAACGCCAGTGTTACCCGCCCAGCTGGTATGCGGATCCGCCGCGTCTCGCTGACCACCGCAAAGCCACCAAGCGCGTTAAGGTCGAGGTCGCCACCTTCGGATCGTTCCGGGTCGCGGTAGATGCTGACCGAAACGGTGTCCGGACCGGACGATACCACCCGTGTTTGCCCGTAAGCTGAGGCGGAGAGCCCAAGCCAACATAGCCAGAGCAATAGGAGCCGGGCCAACATCCGCTCGCCCTAGTGCCGCGTTACATAGGTCACGACCAGATCAACACTGCCATTGGCCGGCACGACGACCTTCCATTGCCGCTCGTCAGCGTTAAGCTGTTCGCCTTTTTGCGTTTCGGCACTGATCCGGCTGTCCCGCGCGTAATAATAGGGATTGAGGCCGCTTTGCACGAACTCAACGGTGACAGGCGTCGGCTTGGCATTGGTGAAGGTGTAGCGCATTGTTGAGCGCCAAAACTGTTTTTGTTGCTGAACATCAACGGTCTGTGACGTGCCGTCTGATTTAAAGATCCGGTAGCGAGCAGTCGACTCCCATTCATTGCTGTCAATCTGCTCGCGCTTCTCTAGCGCGGGCTTGATCATCACATCAAAAGCAGACCCCGTGCCAATCGCCAGCTCAGACCCCATTGGCGTATGACCGATGCTATTTTCACCGATAAACTGCGGCTGCCCGCGCGCGTCGCGGAGATAAAAGCGCATCGTTCCAGCTGGCAGAGCGTCGCCAAGACCGCCTTTTCCCGCGCTCGAGAATTTGATGACTGTCGCGACCGAAACGGGGTTTTGGTAAGATTGCATCCAGCCGAGGCGGTATTCATAGGCCTTGCGCGCTGGAACGCCGGTTACATTTAAGAAGCTGACCTGCTTGGTCTGCGCATTGGCAATCGTCGTCCGTTCCTTAATCGGGTAAAGATAGAAGTCCCCAAGTCGCTCGCGATTTGCGGTTTCGGTGCCCGCCCGTGTCATCGCGCCGTTCATCTGGCCGCCGTAGCGCGGATAATTACCGCCTTGGCCAGATGGATTGCCCGCCACCAAAAGCGTCCGTGCGTTTGTATAGGTGGTTCCACTTGTATTGGTCAGTGTGACCCAGCCTTGAACGTCGATCGTCTCCTTTGCCTCATCAAAGAGCGCAACATAATCTGCATTCCACCCCAAGCCTGAGGTCAGATAACTTAGCGCAACCGGGCGCGGGCCGCCCCGCGCAGTTTGCAGCGTGACAGATAGAGTGGGCCGTGCGCGCAAATTGTCGGGCACCTTATCAAACACAACCCGGACGGGCAGCCCATCATCCCGCAAGACTTCGATCCGGTTGCCGATTTGAAGGACAATGCCGCCATTTGCCGCGAGCACTTTTGCCTGCTCGCGTGTTTCAGCGCCTGTTGCTGGGTTTGTCCGCACGATGGTGATCGTTTGACCAACGGCCTTTTCCATTAGCTTGTCCGGCGACAGCAGATCATAGTCAAAATTCTGCTCAACGATGCCGATGTCAATGCCCGAGAGCGTCACCGTCTGCGGCTGAATTTGTGCTGAAACGTCAGGAAATTCTTGTCGTGAGCGTCCTTCAGGTAGGTTCATCGGGCGCACATCCTGCACCAAGGCAAGATTGTTGTTGTAGATTGTAACCGACACTTCACCCTGCGCGCTCGATTGCGCGAGCGCCGCACTGGACACAGCGACAAGACCGATCACCAAAGGCTGCCGCAAGGCCGACAAACGAAACATAGCTACCCTCCGCATTTAGTGTCGCAGAGGATGGCCGAGATTCAGGACGTTGGCTAGTATTAGTCTTTAGAAATCGACCTGAGCGCGAACGAGGATCGCGTCCGTATTATAGTCTCGCTCGTTGAAGGGCTGGACGACCGCTGTGAAGGGCGCAAGTGCCGCTGGTCCTCCGGTCAGAGCAACATGCGTATATTGCGTCGTAAAGCGCAGAAAGTCTGTGGGCAGCCAGACGAGGCTTAAGCCGTATCCCGTTTGCTTTCCGCCATTCGCATAATTGAGCGACCCGGGCGTTAGAACGCCTGCGGCCACTTGATCTTGCAAATTGGTATAGTCGACCCGCGCGTTGATCTGAAAGGCACCCCAGCCGCCCTTATCAAAGGGCTTGAGAACTTTCGTTCGGTCCCAGCGTCCACCTTTATAGCCGCGCGTTTCACCCGTCAGGAAAACACCCACTTCTGCGTAGCCAGAGACAAAGCTCGGATCTGCGGCAAGAAAGGCCGCTGCGCCACCTGTCCCATTATTCGGACCAAAGGCGCGGAGCGGGTTTTGATACCCACGCACCCAGAGCTTTTGCCCTTCGGCAGCAAAGTGAAACGCATTGTATGTACCCGCAACCTCGACACCCAAAATATCGTCGCCGTCCGCAGCGATCCGACCAGTATCGAGAAAACGTTGATCGGTATTCTGCGTAAAGGGCCGCATCCTATAACGCACGTTCTGCGCATCGCGGGGCGCTATGCGGTGTTGAAAATTCGCGCCCAGATGAAGCTGGAGCGCGCCCTTTTTGGGCATCCACAGCGTGCGGATACTCGCCTGCCACCCGGTGCGGTTGAAATTGGAATTGGCAACATCTTCGCTGAAAAGGCCAGCAGAAAGCAGCACATCCTTCCGCGCGAAGGTGCCGCTTAAGCCGAGCCGCCGTGAATAGCCAAAGGCATCGGTATTGCCCGCGCGTTCGGTAAAGCTGAGAACGCGACTACTGGTCATCAACTCCAAGCTTGAGAGTGGAAACTGATAGCCAAGCTTGAGCTGAAGCGGGCTGCCTTTCTTCTGATAGGTAAGCACAATATCTTCATAATTGACCGTGCCCTGTGAGAGCTCAAATTCCGCATTATAGCCAAAACCACCGGGCAGTGTGCCTTCAACCCCGATGATCGCGCGGCGCAGGCGGGTGTTAAAGCCTAGGTTGTTACTGTTAACGCCCGCCGCGCCGAACGCGCCAGTAACAGGGCCTACCGTGCCACCCGCATTGCCGGGAATGGCAACATAGCCCGCGTCGATCTGGATCGTGCCTTTGGGCTTGAAGCTGAAGCCCTTGTCCTTATCTTCAAATTGAGGCGCGCCCTTCCAGCTTGGCGCAACGGCAACAGGTTGCGCAGGCGCGGGCGTCTGTTGCTTTGCCTTCAGCTCCGCAACCTCGGCGCGGAGCTGTTGCACTTCGGAGCGCAGCGCGCGGATATCGTCTGCGGAGACTGGCGGCTCATCCTGCGCGAAGGCAGGCTCCGCGAGCATCGTCGTTGAAAGGAGCAAGGCTATGCAGACTGAGCGCTTCATGAGGGTCTTTCTGTCACAATAGTTTCACAATTCTGATCGCGCTCGCCCTTAAGGGCTGCACGTGACAGATTTATGACATCGTTATGACAAACAGGCCCAACGGCAAACCCCCATTGCGTCGCTTCAGCGCGAAAAAGCCATCCTTCTCCGTTTCGGGAAAAGAATGGCCTTTGTTTTCGCCTACCCTAGGGAGGTTTGGCAAACTGTGTTTTAGAAGTCGAACTGGGCGCGCACGGCAACGGCGTCAGTTGAGAATTGACGCTGATCGACGGGCAAAAGTGATGCTGGTTGGACCGTCGCCGCAAGCGGCCCGCCGGTGACGTTTGTGTGGATATAGTTGATCATGAACCGCACATAGTCTGTCGGGATCCAAGTGACCCCCGCGAGATAGCCCAGTTGCTTTCCGCCCCGCCCAAGCCGCGCATTGGTTGCGGCGAGCGTTGTTGTGCCCGTCGCAAAACTGTTGGTTGGGCCATTTTTCAAAGCATCTGAATCAAGGTCGAGATAGTCAACGCGGGCAAGAAGCTGGAAAGCGCCCCAGCCCCCTTTGCTGACCGGATGAAGGACTTTCGTCCGGTCCCATAAGCCATTTTTATAGCCGCGTGTTTCCCCGGTCAGGAAATAGCCGATTTCGAAATGGCCGCCGAAAAATGTCGGATTGCCAATCGGTGTCACCACCGAGCCGCCTGCAAACGCATCTCTTCCTGTCGCGATGGTGCCTGGAGCATAGGCCCGCACTTTGGTCCATTGCGCTTCTCCCCCGAGGTGCAGGGATTGAAACACCCCGTAGAGTTCGACTCCAAAAATATCGTCGCCCTTTGCTGCAAAGCTGCCGGTATCAACAAACCGCACGTCGGTTGTTTGCAAGAATGGCCGCGCGCGGTAGC
>JBEGTP010000141.1:0-3600 GCA_041179365.1 Pseudomonadota bacterium | reverse complement strand
GAAACGATCGGACGCTTGACCACGGGGCCACGCTTGAAACTGCCAAAGCGCTTCTCAACCAGTGGCCGCGCGGTCTTGGCGTCAATGTCACCGGCCAAAACGAGCACGGCGTTGTTCGGTCCGTAATTGTCGCTGAACCAGCCTTTCACATCGGGCAGGGTTGCGGCGTCAAGATCAGCCATCGAGCCGATTGTGGGGTGATGATAAGGATGCCCCTCGGGGTAAAGCTCTTCAAGGATGCGGTAAAAGACCAAGCCAAAGGGTTGATTATCGCCTTGCCGCTTTTCATTTTGAACAACACTGCGTTGATTGTCGAGCTTGGCCTGCGTGACGCCGCCGAGCAGATTGCCCATCCGGTCCGCCTCAGCAAACAAAACGAAATCAAGCGCGCCGGTTGGCACGGTTTGAAAATAATTGGTCCGATCAAAATCGGTCGTGCCGTTAAAGTCGGTTGCCCCAACTTCGCGCAGCGGCACAAAAAAATCGCCGGGAAGGTTTTCAGAGCCGTTGAACATCAAATGTTCAAACAAATGGGCAAAGCCTGTCTTGCCCTTGGGCTCATTTTTTGATCCGATATGATACCAAACGGCAACCGCAACGACCGGCGCTTTGCGGTCTGTATGCACGATCACGCGCAAGCCGTTGGAAAGGGTAAAGCTCTCATACGGAATATCGACTGCCTTGGTGAGGACCGAGACCGGCGCGGGCTTTTCCTGCGCGGTGGCAGGGGCCGCAGCGCATGCCAGCGCGAGCAGAGGCAGTGCGAAAAACCGGGAGGAACGGATCAACATGGGGTGCAGACTCCTTAAGGGGGAATGGGCAGGTGTAAGAGCTTGGCGCGGGCGGCGCAATTATATTACGCGCGCCGCGCGCGACGGACGTCCCCTCGCTTTTAAATCGGCCAGACCTGTCGCTCGCGCATTTTGATCCGAAACATATTCCAAATTCGGTTAACCTCGGTTGTTACGCTTTGGTCAGCGAATGCCCCCGATAGCCCCCTTTCCAACAAAAAAAGAGAGGGTCCCCCAATGAAAAAAATCATACTTGCACTCGCCATGATGTCCGTCGCCGCGCCAGCCTTTGCCATTAATTACGTGCCAAAAGCGCGCGTGGGATGCACCTTCAAAGTGATCCACGGCTGGGTCTATTGGACCTGCGCCTAAAGCGCGAAACTAACACGACGCCAGAGCGCCCGTGCGCATGCCGGGCCCCACTGGCGTTGTGACGCGCTACTCCTCGCCCATCCTAAGCGCGGCGATGAAGGCTTCTTGCGGGATGGAGACGCTGCCATATTCGCGCATCCGCTTTTTGCCCTCTTTTTGCTTGTCGAGCAGCTTGCGCTTGCGGCTGGCATCGCCGCCGTAGCATTTTGCGGTCACGTCTTTGCGCATCGCGGCGATTGTTTCGCGGGCGATGACTTTACCGCCGATGGCGGCCTGGATCGGAATTTTGAAGAGGTGGCGGGGGATCAGATCCTTTAGCCGTTCGCACATGCCGCGCCCGCGCGACTCTGCGGTGCCCCGGTGCACAATCATCGAGAGCGCGTCGACGGGCTCTGCATTGACCATGATGTTCATCTTGACGAGATCACCCTGCCGGTGGCCAATCTGCTCATAGTCAAAGCTCGCATAGCCGCGCGAGATACTTTTCAATCGGTCATAAAAATCAAAGACGACTTCATTGAGCGGCAGTTCGTAGGTGACTTGGGCACGGCCACCGACATAGGTGAGGTTGACTTGAATACCGCGCCGATCTTGGCAGAGCTTGAGGATCGACCCAAGATATTCATCGGGCACGTAAATGACCGCCTTGATCCAAGGCTCATCAATCTGTGCAATCGCCATGACGTCGGGCATGTCGGCGGGATTGTGCAGCTGGATCATCCCGCGATCATGCGCGAGCTGGATATTGTAGATCACCGAGGGCGCGGTGGTGATCAGGTCCAGATCATATTCGCGGGTCAGCCGCTCTTGAATGATTTCGAGGTGAAGGAGGCCAAGGAACCCGCAGCGGAAGCCAAAGCCAAGGGCCGCGCTCGATTCGGTTTCAAAGCTGAAGCTCGCGTCGTTCAACCGCAGTTTCGAGATGCTTTCACGCAATTTCTCAAAGTCCGCCGCGTCGACAGGGAAGAGGCCGCAGAACACAACGGGTTGAACCTCTTTGAACCCCGGCAGCGCGACCGCCGCAGGGCGCTTTGCGTCGGTGATGGTGTCACCCACACGGGTCTGCGCGACTTCCTTGATTTGCGCTGTGATAAAACCAATTTCGCCAGCCGCAAGCTCTTCGAGCTGCTCAATCTTGGGGCGCATACAGCCGACCCGGTCGACCAAATGGACCGTGCCGGTCTGCATGAATTTGATCTGCTGGCCCTTTTTCAGGATGCCTTCAACAACACGGATAAGAATGACCACGCCGAGATAGGGATCATACCAGCTATCGACGAGCATCGCTTTGAGTGGGGCTTCACGGTCTCCCTTGGGCGGTGGGATGCGGGTGATGATCGCTTCAAGGACTTCTTCGATCCCAATGCCTGACTTGGCGGAGGTGAGCACAGCGTTTGATGCATCGAGCCCGATAATGTCTTCAATCTCGGCCTTCACCTTGTCAACTTCGGCAGCGGGGAGATCAATCTTGTTGATCACCGGCACGATCTCATGATCATGTTCGATCGATTGATAAACATTGGCCAGCGTCTGCGCTTCAACGCCTTGGGCGGCGTCCACCACCAAAAGCGCGCCCTCGCACGCGGCGAGACTGCGGCTGACCTCATAAGCAAAGTCAACATGGCCCGGTGTGTCCATTAGGTTGAGAACATAGGTCAAGCCGTCTTGCGCGGTATAGTCGAGTCGCACCGTCTGCGCTTTGATCGTGATCCCGCGTTCTTTTTCGATGTCCATATTATCGAGCACTTGAGCCGACATTTCGCGCGCTGAAAGCCCGCCTGTCGTCTGGATCAATCGGTCAGCAAGGGTGGACTTGCCGTGATCAATATGGGCGATGATGGAGAAGTTGCGGATGCGGTCGAGTGGTGTGGACATGATGGGCCGCGCCGTAGCAGGGGCAGGCCCAAAGGGCAAAGGGCAATGGTGCGCGGGTCGACTTGCCCGCCAACGGGTCACATCCTTGCACCCCAATTTCGGATCCGTTACGGACAGTTTGAAACGGGAGAGCATTGGGTGGGCGACAGCGGATTTACCTCAAGACTAACCAGCGGAAAATTTGTCCTCACGGCAGAGATTACGCCGCCGACGTCGCTTGATCCAGCGGCGCTGTTGGCAAAGGTGGAGCCGCTCAGGGGTCTTGCAGACGGGGTTAATATAACCGACGGCGCATCGGCGCGCGCCGCGATGGACCCGCTCGCCGCAGCGGCACTCATGCTGCAGGCCGGTGTTGAGCCTATCATGCAACTGACCTGCCGTGATCGCAATCGCATTGCACTGCAAGGGTCGGTCATTGGTGCAGGGGCACTCGGCGTCCGGGCGTTTCTGTGCTTGACGGGCGATGACCCCAAGATAGGAGATCAGCCTGAAACCAAAGGTGTCTTTGATATTGGTTCGACGGATTTGATTCAGCAAATGACCGCGATTGGCGCGGGCACGC
>JBEGTP010000140.1:0-2549 GCA_041179365.1 Pseudomonadota bacterium | reverse complement strand
GGCGTGGGCGGCGCAGCTGGTGTCGGCGCGGGCGCAGCACCGATCAATCCTAGCGAAACAAGAGAGGCGACGAAGATGCGCAGCGGGCGCGAAGCAAGGATGTTCATAAATCCGTTGCTAACGCGCCGCGCCGGGTCTTGCCAGCCTTATTTGAGGATTACCGAGGGCGGCCGCCGCCGGTCTGGCGGACGGCACTCTTGTGATTGCCAACGCCGTTGCGCTTCGGGCCGCCAAAGCGGCGACGCTTTTGTTCGCCCTCGGCACCGTCAGTCCGCGGCCCGCGATTACCGCCGCGCGGCGCGTCGCGGCGCGGCTGTTGCGGTGCTGACGCGACAGGCTTGGGCAAATTCTTGCGCAGTGTGTCAAAGTCTTCAGGCAGGGGCATGGGTTCAAGCTGAACGCGCGTCAGACGCTCGATCTGTTTGAGCCAGCCGCGCTCTTCCCCATCAACAAAACTGATGGCAATGCCGTCTGCGCCCGCGCGTGCTGTCCGGCCGATGCGGTGGACATATTGCTCAGGGACATTGGGCATTTCAAAGTTGAACACGTGGCTGACGCCCGAAACGTCAATCCCGCGCGCGGCGATGTCAGTTGCCACGAGGATTTTGATTTCACCGCTGCGGAAGGCCTGAAGCGCCGCCGTGCGCTGCGGTTGTGATTTGTTACCGTGGATCGCGGCACAGCCAATTTTTGCGGCGTGAAGATATTTCACCACCCGGTCCGCACCGTGTTTTGTGCGGGTAAAGACGAGCGCGCGGTCAATCGCGGGGTCACCCAAGCGAATGGTCAGCAAGGCTTGTTTTTCAGCCGCTGGGATGAACGTCACAAATTGCTGAACACGCTCAGCCGTTGTGGCTTGCGGCGCGACAGAAACCCGAATGGGGTCGCGCAGAAAGCGAGCCCCCAAATCAGCAATCGTCTTTGGCATCGTCGCCGAAAAGAAAAGCGACTGCCGCTCTTTGGGAAGCATCGTATCGATTCGCTTGAGCGCGTGAATGAAACCCAGATCGAGCATCTGATCGGCTTCATCGAGCACGAAGATTTCCACATTGCGGAGGCTGAGTGCGCGCTGATCGATCAAATCAAGCAAGCGGCCCGGCGTTGCCACGAGCACATCAACGCCTTGCGACATCGCACGGATTTGCTTGCCAATCGGCACGCCGCCGAACACGGTTTCAACGCGCATCCGGCTATGCTTTCCGTAGTCACGGAATGAGTCTGCAATTTGTGCCGCCAATTCGCGCGTTGGCGAAAGCACCAGCATGCGGCAATGCAGCGGCTGGTGCGGCTTGCGATTAGAGTCGAGATGCTGGATCGATGGCAGCGCAAAGGCCGCCGTCTTACCGGTACCGGTTTGTGCAATACCGCACAGATCGCGGCCTTCGAGCAGGGCCGGAATCGACTGAAGTTGGATCGGCGTTGGCGTATCATATCCCTTCGCGGCGAGCGCATCGAGAATAGGCTTGGCAAGGCCAAGGTCTGAAAATTTAGTCATAGAATCTTTCAAATGAAATGCATGCGAATGGGCAGAATGCCCACCGCAAGCGGGGTCAAACTGACAACCCGCGTGAAAAGGGAAGCCTGGGGCTTATGCTGCGACTTTGGCCTGCGTCGCCTCTCAGGCGACCATTCACGCTGGCCAGTTTTTATATTCGCGCAATAGCCCGATAGCGGAAAAGAGTAGCAATAGCAACCCAAGGCTGTACTTCAGCCCCAATGCCTGATCCAAAACCCTCGTTGCTGGCCCGCATCATCAAAGCGCTGATCCTTTGGCTCTACCGCCGCAAAGGCTGGAGTGAGGTGAATGCCAACCCCGATTTGCGCCAATGCATCGTCATTGCAGCCCCGCATACGAGTAATTGGGATTTCGTTTATTTCATCGGGGCGGCCCATGCGCTTGGCCTTCCACTTTCGTTTGTTGGCAAGAAATCACTTTTCCGCTGGCCCTTTGGCCGCGCGATGATGGCCTTAGGGGGCGTGCCGGTTGACCGCTCTCAATCCACCAATTTCGTTGACGCCATGATTGCCGAATTTGCCGCGCGCGACACGTTCATGCTCACGATTGCGCCCGAAGGAACGCGCGGCGCGGTGAAGAAATGGAAAACGGGTTTTTACCACATAGCGATGGGTGCCGGCGTGCCGCTGGTGCTCGGCATGATGGATTACGGGAAAAAGCGCGTCGGCCTTGCCGGAGCCATCATGCCGACGGGGGATTACGCCGCAGATATGGCAAAAATCGCCGCCTTTTACAGCACGACCACACCCAAATATCCACAAAAGGGCAGTGTCGATTTCGGAACGATTGAGGCGCGGTAGAGCGACAGGGCGCGAACGGGCGCAGGATCGGGATCATCATGCGGATGCCCTGCGCAAAACTGCCAATAGGTTTTTAAAGCGGTCTAATCTCGCAATCCAGCGTCCTACACCCTTCTAGGCTACCCCCACAGCTGAAAAATCCTATTTGGCTCTCCTTAAGGCTTAGAATCGACAGGAGGGCCCAATTAGAGGCCGAGCTTAACGCGCAATCTCGCCCGCTGCCAAAACGGCGA
>JBEGTP010000139.1:0-3674 GCA_041179365.1 Pseudomonadota bacterium | reverse complement strand
CGGTCAATGGCCTCATCTCGGTGGCCGTTGCGCGCGACAAGAAGTCTGGAAAGGCGCTCGACGTAGAGCTCCGTCTTCAGGGTATTCCGCTGGAAGGACAAGACCGGACAGATTTCATTGAAGATGCTGTGATTTCAGCGCGCGACGCCGCGAACGGCAAGGGCGATGTTGAAAAACTGCGCGAGTCGGTGCGGCTTGCTGTTCGACGCGAGGCGACGGATTGGACGGGCAAAAAGCCAATCGTGGATGTCATGATATTGAATATCGGCTAGTCTCGGTGTTTATGATGTTGAACGGCAAACAGAACTAAATTTCATTGGGTTCCGTGATTTTCAAGCTGCGAACTGTTTCCGTTCCCGCGTAATCACAAGAGGATAATTGCCATGGCTTGGTCTTCAATCGCCGCAATTTATTTCCTTTTCTGGGTGTTTGCGGCGTTTCTTGTGATGCCCTTTCACGTTCGCACGGCAGACCAGACGGGCGATACGCCGCAGGCGGGGCACGCTGAAAGCGCGCCGGTCAATTTTAGGCCGCTCCGCATCATGACATGGACCACCATTGTTTCGATAGTGTTGTTTGCGGCTTATTACGCGAACTATGTGAACAGCTGGATCACCACGGATGCATTCCAGATCAAATGGTAAAAGTGCGCTCGAGCGCGGCGTGCCTTAATTCTGCATAACAGGTTGGTATCCGCCGTAATTGCGAGCGCAGCGTGGCAATCCAGCGGCACCAGCGTCCGGATTGCAGCGCTTCGCTCGCAATGACGGGTGGTGCAGATTTGACGTGTGGTGCAGATTTAACGCAAGATGCTCTAGCGGCACCAAAGATTGGATGGATTGGCTGCGCCGGCACGGACACCAAAGGCTGCTATCACTAAGATGGGCTATCGAGGAGGGGCAGCATGCCACAAATCGTTTTTAGGGACCCGTTGCGCGCGCTGAAAGCATGTTGGATCGCAAATAGCTACCGGGGTAGCCAAATCAAATCCAACAGGGTCTGTGCGCGTTTAGAGAGGCCACAACGGCTGATGCCCGATAGTCTAAAAGATCATTAGGTTCGTAAGCGGTCAATCGCCTGCGCGAGCGAGACATAGAGCTTGCCAGCATCAGAAGAGAGGAGGGTGACGCTCAAGGGCCCGCCGTCGCGTGTCGCGAGGACCTGGCGGAGCATGCCTTCAAAATCATGGATGTAGCGATTAACCTGCTCGCGGAACTCAGCGTCTTCATCATAGTGCCGCGCGACTTCTCGCACTTCGCCTGAATCGAGTAAACGCACGGCGCGGCGCGTGAAGACACCGCGATCACCGCGCAGATACGCTGACCAAGCGGTATCTGTGACTTCATTCGAGAGGATTTTGGTGACGTCAATTGCTGTCGAATTGAGCGATTCGATGAGCAACGATACGCGGCGTGCAAATCCGCCTTCATCACTTTTGGCAACTTCTTCCTTGGCTTCAGAAACACGGTGCTCAAGGGCCTCAGTAGTCTCAGAAATTGTCAGCATTTGGCGCATAAGGCGGTCGGTCGCCTTTTGAGCCGCAGCGACAGCGAGTTCAGTAATCTCGGTGATTTGAGAAACTTGCTCTTCAACTTGGCGAGTCAGTGCGGCCGTCATCGCCTCGCGCGATTGCTCACCGAGCAACGCCGCAGATTGCGGAATGATGTCGCTCATCGCGCTCCGCGCATGTTCGGCGGCTTGATTGGCCGTCTCCTTGACCCGCAACAGGGCTTCGATCAACTGCGGCCCTGCCGTATTCGAAAGCGCGCTTGCTTTTGCGTCGAGCACTTCGAGGCCTTCGCTCAAGCTTGCGGTCGCCGTGCGGGTGTCGTTTAGCCGCGCCGTTGCGAGCGAGGCGAGCCGGTCAATCGTCTCCTGCTGGGCTGTCAAAAGGGCATCGGTATCGCGCAGGCGTTCCAAAGACGTCTCTGAAGCCGCCAAAATCGCGTGAAATTCGGGGATGACACGGCGCACAGTCACTTCGGTTTCTTGCGCCTGCTTCTTCAGGCGATCAAAGGCCGCCGGCAGTGTTTCGTCCATCTCGCGCGCGGTCGAATCGAGCGCGGTCAGCAGCGTTTCAGTACGGCTGATCATCGCGTCCGTCATTTTTCCGCCAGAATCGAGCGACGAAGAAAGGCTGTCCGCGCGATCTTGCAAGGAAATCATTGCCGTACTCGCGAGATTTGTGGCTTGGGTCGCACCGTGGCCCAGTGCTGAGATCCGATCTTCAATCTTAGCGATGTCAGCGCTGATGCGATTGAGCATCTCGCTACTCATCCGGTCTTGCTCGTTAAACGCTTGGCCAAGCGCCTCAGACCGCGCGCTTATATTTTCGAGCCGACTCTCAATCGCTTGCGCGGATTCAGCGCCCGTGCGCGCCATCGCGGCTTGCCCTTGCTCGATCATCGCCAGCATCGCGCTGCCTTGCGCTTCCATACCTTGTCGCGCAGTCGCGAGTGCCTCTGCTGCGCGTTCGAGCGCGCCATCAACGGCGGTGGTCATGTTGCCCGCCGCTTCGGCCATTTGTGCCGCCGTCGTCTCGTTGACGCTCTCCATGTGGGTCAAATGCACGGCGAGATTTTGTGCCGCACTTCCCGCCAGCGCCTCGGCTTCGCGACTATGGACGATGACCGACGCCAATTTTTCGTCGAGCGCTAGCGTTTGCTCATGAGCAGAAACGCCGGCTTGTTGCAGTGCAATAGTGATTTGCTTGGTTTGCACGTTTGCTTTGGGCAAATCGGCGAGCAGCACGGCCATATCAGCCCGCGCACCCGCAGCACTCGCCTTAAGCGCATTTGAATGGCGCGAAATGCCTTCCACTTCAGTGCGGACGGAATCAGAGATTTGGCCAAGCCGCTGTGCGGCATCATAGCCCAAAACCATCAAGCGATCATTTTGCTCGATAATCGATTGGCGGCCTTCTTCTATCTTCGTTGCAAAGGAATCGACGATGAGTCCGAATCGGGCTTCTTCGGCGCGGAGGTCATTTATGGTTTTCGTGATGCGGTCCGTTTCGGCTTGGCTAGACCTAATGATCAGGGCCCATAACAGGCCAATGAGGACCAAGGGTGTGACAAAAATCGGCACAAGATTGGCGATTTGCATCACGGTCGGAACTTGCGCATCAAGCGCTACATATTGCGTCCAGCCAAATAAGGTGACCCAACCGATAGCAAGAATCGCCAATGAAAACTTTTTCCAAAGCTGTCGGCGTGGCTGCGGAGGCTCCTCTTCATAGAGCGCATAATCAGACCAGGAAGATTGCTCTTCCTGCGCGACCGATACATCCAAAGGCTCACCTTCAGACGTCCGTGTGGGCCATGGGCCCTTTATTGGTGTTCCCCCAGACATGGCTCTGTTTACCATGTTTTGATGGGAATGCGACACAGTTATCAACACCTTCTTAACGCGCGCAGGCTAAACCGTTTGGATGGCCTATGATCCAGGAGCCCTAGAAGCCGCATTGTCGGCCGCCGTCGGAGATGATCCGGCGCTTGTCTTTGAGTTGCGCGCGGCTCTCATAGAGAGTGCTGAGCGCTACGGTGATCGGCTTTCGCATGCCCGCAACGACGCGACGTGGCTCATAGCGGCGCAGCGTCTTAAAGGCCTTGCCGCCAGCTTTGGCGCCATGCAATTGCTTTCCGCTGCATCGGAGGCTGTCGATGCAGCACCGG
>JBEGTP010000138.1:0-4584 GCA_041179365.1 Pseudomonadota bacterium | reverse complement strand
ATGCGGCAAACCCCGTCTTGGGTGCCAGAATCGGGGCTGCAAATCTGCAGTTTGGCTATGAATATGTTCATGATGACCGCGTCGTTGATCGCGGTATTCCTTCGCAAAATGGCTTGCCGCTTGTTGGTTACCGCGATGATTTTTTCGGCGTGCCCGGTGTAAACCGCGCGAGGCTAGAGGCACACATCGCCAGTTTTAGAGCCGATGTCGCGCTCACCCCCGCACTGGCTTGGAACGCCAGCCTGCTCCACGGAGACTATAACAAGTCCTATTCCAACGCCTATGCTGCCACGCCCGTTGGCGGCACAAGCGCAGCGCCGACGCTTGGCATTGAAGCCTATCGTGACGGCCTTGTCCGCCACAATTTCATTGCGCAAACCAATTTTGAATGGACGGGTATGACAGGCCCGATCAAACATGTCCTGTTGCTTGGCGCGGAAGTCACCAACCAGAAAAGCCGCACAGAAAGGGTGAGCGGCTTCTTCAATCCGCTGATCTTGACCACCACAGGGCGGCGCGTAACAGTGCCGCTTTCCCGCCCGCTCACCATTCCGACAATCAGTTTCGTTGCTGGCCCTGCTGGAGCCACCAACCGTAAGGTCTCCTCAACCCTCAGCCAACAATCGGTCTATGTGCAGGACCAGCTTAGTGTTGGCGACCACATCATCGTCATTGGCGGCCTCCGCTTTGATCGGTTTAATCTCCAGACGCAGAACCTATTTACCGGGCAGGCGTTCGCCCGCGTCGATGCTGTCATGTCGCCTCGGTTCGGCCTTGTCATCAAGCCGCGCCCGTCGCTTTCTTTCTATGCGAGCCGCTCCAAATCCTACCTCCCCCAATCGGGCGATCAATTCGCCTCGCTTGATGCAACCCTTTCTGCGCTTGACCCAGAAACCTTCAACAATTTCGAAATCGGGATGAAATGGGACATTCAGCCCGCCCTGTCTTTTACCGCAGCGGCGTATCGCCTCGACCGCTCAAACACCCGCGCTGCCGGGGCGACGCCAGGTACGACGGTTTTGACGGGCGCACAGCGCAGCAAAGGGATTGAAACCAGCCTTGTCGGCAAATTGAACGACAGATGGCAAGTGAGCCTTGGCTATGCCTATACGCAGGCGGTCATTCGCCAAACGACCCTCGCTGCCCCGGCGGGTCGCCGTGTTGCGCAAGTGCCTAAACACCAAGTCACCCTCTGGAACCGCTTTGATGTCTCCGATCACTTGGGGTTTGGCCTTGGGCTCTACCATCAGTCGAAGAGCTTTGCCTCAATCAGCAACAGCGTCACATTGCCCGCCTACACGCAGATTGATCTCGCCGCCTTTATTACACTGAGCCCAACGCTCTCGCTCCAACTCAACGCAGAAAATCTATTGAACGCGCGCACCTTTCCAGCCGCGCAGAATGACAACAACATTTCAACTGGCGCACCCCTTAATTTGCGCATGACTTTAGGGTTCAAATTCTAGGGTCGAGCCCTATTGCTGACATTAGTGTCAGCGGATAGTGTAGCGTATGACTCCTTCAGAAACACTGTGGCGCACAGCCTATCGTCACCCAACGCCGTGGGATCAGGCGTTTGCGCCGCTTACACTGCCGGCCATGCTGGATGCCTCGGTCGCCAAGCAAGGCCCCGCCCCTCTGCTCGACTTTTTGGGGCGGCGGTATAGCTATGATGCCGTTGCCGATGCCGTTGCGCGTGTTGCTTGCGGCTTACGCGCGCTTGGCATTGAAAAAGGAGACCGTGTCGGCCTCTTCCTGCCCAATGTTCCCCATTATGTCGCGGCCTATTACGGCGCGCTCGCGCTCGGCGCCACCATCGTCAATTTTTCTCCGCTCTACACCGTGAACGAACTCGCGGCCCAAGTCGCTGATTCAGGAACTAAGCTGCTTGTCACCCTGACGGCAACCGCGCTCTTGCCAATAGCGCTGCAAGTGATGGACCGCGGCGGCATTGAAAACCTTGTCGTCGGATCGATCGCGGGCGTGTTGCCGCCGGGCAAGCGCACCCTTTATCAGCTTTTCAAGCGGGGCGAAATTTCAGCCCTCCCGGATGATCCGCGGGTCACGCGCTTTTCAACATTGATCAAGAATGACGGGCGCTGCGCCTTGCCGCGCCTTTCCCCTGATGATGTTGCGCTCATTCAATACACAGGCGGAACAACCGGTTCGCCAAAGGGCGCAATGCTCACCCATCAAAACCTGACCGCCGTCGCGCGCCAAGTTGATGCCATTGACCCCGACCATTCGGCTGACGACCGGATTGTCGGCGTGCTTCCATTTTTCCACATCTTCGCCAACACATGTGTCCTTAATCGCACGGTCCATCACGGCGGGATGATTGCGATGCTCCCCCGCTTTGAGGCAAAGGCAACACTCAAAACAATCGCCCGCGTTCAGGCGACCGCGCTCCCCGGTGTCCCCACCATGTATCAAGCGCTCCTCGATCACCCAGACACAGGTAAAACGGATTTCACCTCGCTGCGCACGTGTATTTCAGGCGGGGCTCCCTTGCCCGTTGAAGTCAAAGCGCGCTTTGAAAAGATCACGGGCGCAAAGGTCGTCGAAGGCTATGGTCTTACGGAGAGCAGCGGCGTTGTTTCTTGCAATCCCTATGAGGGCCTCAACAAAACGGGCACAATTGGCCAGCCGCTCCCGGGCACACACGTCAAACTGCTCGACCGCGAAGACCCGACGCGGGACGCGCCAGACGGCACGGCAGGCGAAATCGCCTTTCGCGGGCCGCAAGTGATGAAGGGCTATTGGGACCAACCCGAAGCCGACGCCGAGGTTTTTGTCGACGGTTGGATGCGGACGGGCGACGTCGGCGCCATCGATGCAGACGGCTATTTGAGCATCGTTGACCGGCTAAAAGATATGATTGCCGTTGGCGGGTTCAAAGTGTTTCCCAGCGTCGTCGAGGCGCAGCTCTACCAACATCCCGCCGTCAAAGAAGCCTTGGTGATCGGCATTCCCGATGCGTATGCGGGCGAGCGGCCCAAAGCCTTTGTAACGCTGCAAGCAGGCGCGCAGACCGACGGCGAGGCGCTGATGGAGTGGCTCAACCCCAAAGTCGGAAAGCATGAGCGCGTTGTCGCCGTCGAAGTGCGCGAAAGCCTGCCGAAAACACTTGTCGGAAAATTAAGCCGGAAAGAATTGGTCACCGAAGAACGGGCTAAGGCCGTCTTCGCAGCGGCGCGGCCTCGAAGATAACGCCCACGGGGCAATGCATTGGCTCATTATTCCGGTTGATCCGTCATTCTGCCACGCCCCGTCATCCCGCCGCGCCGTCATTCGGCTGCGCGCCGCCATTCTGCCGCGCCTCGTCATCCCTCCCTCCCCGTCATCCCGGCGGAGGCCGGGACCCAGACAGCCTTGAATTGGGCCGGTATTGTGCCCTTTTTTCGCAGGGCTGGATCCCGGCCTTTGTAGCGATGACGGGTTGTTTCAGTGGTTAGGTAATATCACGCACATCGTATCGCGCCCGCCCGTCGCATAGGCGCTAGGGGGCCCATAAGGCGGCTCAGGGGGTGTTGGATCGCTTTTATAACCCGGAGTAGCCAAACACTTTCCAACACGGTGTCAGGCGGCTGAGATTGCCCCCAAGCGACAGCATCTGATTTTGCGAGGTCTCAAAGGTCTGAAGACGCCAAGATATGACGTCGCCAAGGCTCGGCGCTAATCTCTGTGCGATCCCATCGACGCGGCTTCGGTCATTGATTCCGACGCCTCATTCATCTTGGACATCATCTCGTTCATCTGGGCCGTTGCAACTCCCTTCATGCCGCCGCTCATCATGAAGCCACCGCGCGCTTCGGCGATCTTCTTCATATTGACAGGGCGCTTATCGAGGGTCGAATAGAAATGTTCGATCATCACATTATGGGTGACGCGGCGGAGCGCATCAAAATCCATAAATTTGATCAAATCATCGTCCGACTTCTTGGGATCGAACTTATCGAAATGAAAGATGATCTGGGTCGACGTGTCTGAATAGGGCTTGAGTTCGCCGGTATAGCTCGCAAATTTTTGGCCTTTGAGCGAAAAATACCACGTAACCGACTGATCGCGCACGCTATTTGTAAAAATATCGACTTTTGCAATTGAGAGTCCCGTCACACTATCGACGCCCCTTGGCAGAACGGGCATTTGCGCGAGCATTTCATAGGTTTCGGTCAGCGGCAGAGGATAAATGCGCGATTCTGCCGAGGAGATCGAATAAAGATAAGCGCCAACGCCCGCGAGGCCAAAGCCGAATACTTTCAACGCGATACCCATGACGCTTCCCCCTCTCGCAAAAATCCGCGCCGCCTCACAACGCATGCGGCGCAGCACACGCAAAAATGGGTTTGCCAAACTATGGTTTAAAAAAAGTAAAGGGATTTGAGCGCGGTGGGCAAAAGCGGCTGAGGCGGGCGCACTCAGCGCGTTCTAATCGCCATCGATCAAATTGCCGAAGCCGCCCAGCAGCGATCCTTCTCCGCGCGTTTGACCGCCGCGCACGCCTGAAGCCGCGACCACGCGGGACGCCAGCCGCGCAAAGGGCAGAGACTGGATCCATACCCGGCCGGGCCCTGTAAGCGATGC
>JBEGTP010000137.1:0-2803 GCA_041179365.1 Pseudomonadota bacterium | reverse complement strand
TCAGGAAATGCTCCAGAAGTACAAGTCGCTTCAGGATATCATCGCCATTCTGGGGATGGATGAACTTTCCGAAGACGATAAGCTGACCGTTTCGCGCGCGCGCAAGATTCAGAAGTTCCTCAGCCAGCCGTTCCACGTCGCCGAGGTCTTCACCGGCATATCGGGCAAGTTCGTTGCCATCGAAGACACCGTGAAATCGTTCAAGGCGGTTGTGGAGGGCGACTATGATCACCTTCCAGAACAAGCCTTCTACATGGTCGGCGGCATTGATGAGGCGATCGAAAAGGGCAAAAAGCTCGCGGCAGAGGCGGCTTAATTTACGTCCCCCCTCTCCTTCGGGGGAGGGGCCGGGGGTGGGGAGTGTCAAACTCTTCACTGCCCAACAGCTTTTAGGTGGACACTCCCCACCCCAACCCCTCCCCTGAAGGGTAGGGGCTTTAGGATACGGCAGATGGCATTACACATCGAACTCGTTACCCCCGAGCGCCTCGTCCGCAGCGAGGAAGTCTATATGGTTGTCGTCCCCGGAACAGAGGGGAATATGGGCATTCTTGAAGGGCATAGCCCGGTGATGACCACAATCCGCGACAATGCGACGCTCGAAATCTATGCCAGCGCGGGTGCGACGCCGGAAACACTGACCATTGCCGGTGGTTTTGCGGAAGTAAACGACAAGGGTTTGACCATCCTCGCTGAAAGCGTCGTCTGATCGAATTCCCCGCCGATGTCGCGGTTTATCTCTATGAACCCGGTGATGGTGGGCTAGACAGGGTCGCCATCATCCTAGCGAATGGCTTTGCAGCAGCAGGCCTCCGCACTGAAATTTGGCTAACTAAAGTGGAGGGGCCCCTTCGGTCTATGATCGCCGATGCGGTCACCGTCCGGCGCGTCCCGAGTTACGCGGTCAAACGCGGCATTGCGCTAGCGCTTCAAACCCCCGCCCTTCGTAAAATGGTCAAGGCCCATGCGCCGCGCGTATTGATGTCCGCAGGTAATCAGAGCAATCTTTCTGTCGCGCTCGCCTGTTTGGGCACCAGTACGGCGTCCGTTGCCAAAGTGACCAATCCAATCTGTCGTCCCGGCGCACAAGGGCTGGGCCAATGGGTCCGCCAAAAGCGATTTGCCGCGACCGCTCGGCTTTCGGGCCTCACGTTGACGCTGAGTCCCGCCGACGCCACAAATTTGTTGACCTTCGTGCCAAAGGACAAGGCAAAGATTGTGTCAGTCTTTAACCCCTATGTGACCGACGCGATGCTCGCCACTCCGGCGCGAGGGCGGCGTGCAGACACGCCAAAACGCATTCTGTCTGCCGGTCGACTTGGGACACAAAAGGATCACGCGACCTTGCTCAACGCGCTGGCAAGACTCGCGAGAATTGATTGGCGGCTCGATATCATCGGCGATGGCCCGCACCGGAAAGCTCTTGAAAAATACGCACAAGACTTAGGAATAGCGGAGCGCGTTTCCTTTTTCGGGTTTGTTGATGCCCTTGCCTATTTTCAGACGGCCGACATCTTTGTTCTCTCGTCCCGGTGGGAAGGTCTCCCCGCAGTCGCGATCGAGGCCATGGCGTGCGGTGCAGCCCTTGTTTCAACAGATTGCGCACCCGGCTTAACAGACTTGCTTCTGTCCACCGGTGCAGCCCAGCCTGCTCCCGTTGGCGACGCTGATGCTCTGGCGGGAGCCATTGATTCCGCGCTGGATGCTGGCCCAGATGACGGCAGACTTAGGAAAGCGAGCCTACCGTGGCGCATCGACGCGGCAATCGCGGACCATTTGCGCCTATTTAAGGAACAGGGCCTCCTGCCCCATTAAGCTAAGCTTTGACGCCGCCAGAGGTAGATGCCGCTCACAACAATCATTGTCGCGCCAACAATCGCCAGCAAATCATAGTGATCGCCAAAGATGAACGAGCCAATGAGCCCCGCAACGAGCAACTGGATATAGGTCATTGGCGCTATCGTTGCTGCCGAAACCCGAACGGTAGCGAGGTAAACCAAAAGGTGGCTCGTTGACGCTGTAAGCGCCACAAAGGCACAGCGCGCAATGATGCTCGCTGTGGGAACGCCGACATGGAGTTGCGCGATGCCTGTTGCGTGGCCAATCAATGTGAACGCGATCAAGATGGGTGATGCAATTGCTGCAATGAGAAACTGCATCTGGAGCGCACTCCCTGCCCCAGCGGCCTTGCGGTTCAAGATCATGAGCATCGACATGCCGCATGCGCAAATCAGCGGGAGAAACGCTGCCACGCCGAGGTGAGCGACATTGGGCCGCAACACGATGAGCACGCCAACAAAAGCAAAAAACGTTGCACTCCAAGCGGCACGCGGAACCCGTTCTTTTAAAAAAACCGCTGAGAATAATGCGGTCAGCATTGGGCTCATAAAGGTAATCGACGTCGCAACAGCGAGTGGCATAATAAAAACGCTGATGAAAAAGCAGATCGAGGCGATCGATACCGCCGCTGCGCGACCAATCTGAATCCAAGGGAGTGGCATGCTAAAGCCAGCACGGCCCTCTGCGCGCCACAAGACCACCCCTAAGCCTACCGCGCCGATGCAATAGCGAAGTGTCGCGATGGCTGTTCCGGGCCACGCGCCTGCAATAGACTTAATCACTGCGTCTCCGGCTGAAAGCATAGCAAAGCCCAACAGCGCGAGCAGCAATCCTTTGCGATGGTCAGATTCCACTTTGTCCCCTTAGGCGCAGACTCGCCTCCCTTTCGGTTTCTTTGGCACCCGTTAGTCAATTGTCAAAGTTTAACGCTTATTCACCCTAACTGACCGGGTCGTTAGCTTAC
>JBEGTP010000136.1:0-12045 GCA_041179365.1 Pseudomonadota bacterium | reverse complement strand
CGGATGAGGCGGTTCACATTGGCCCTTCGCCTGCTGCGCAGTCTTATTTGTTGGCCGACAAGATCATTGCGGCGTGCAAGCAAACCGGCGCGGAGGCGGTGCATCCGGGTTATGGGTTCCTGTCTGAGCGGACCTCGTTTGCCGAAGCCCTCGCCAAGGAAAACATCGCCTTTATCGGGCCACCGGTGAACGCGATTGCCGCGATGGGGGACAAGATTGAGTCCAAGAAACTTGCCCTTAAAGCAGGCGTCAATGTTGTGCCGGGCTTTGTCGGAGAGATTGACGATACCGAACATGCCGTGCGGATCGCGGCGGAAATTGGCTATCCGGTGATGATGAAGGCCTCGGCAGGCGGCGGCGGCAAGGGGATGCGGCTGGCTTACTCCGAAGCCGATGTCCGCGAAGGCTTTGAGGCCACGAAAAGAGAAGGCCTGGCGTCGTTCGGCGATGACCGGGTGTTTATCGAGAAGTTCATCCTCAACCCGCGTCACATCGAAATCCAGATATTGGGCGATCAGCACGGCAATATCCTTTACCTGAACGAGCGCGAATGCTCGATCCAGCGGCGCCACCAGAAGGTGGTCGAGGAAGCGCCGTCGCCCTTCGTCACGCCCAAGATGCGTGAAAGCATGGGGGAGCAGTGCGTCGCTTTGTCGCGCGCGGTTGGTTATTATTCGGCGGGCACGGTGGAACTGATCGTCTCCGGCGCTGACCCGAGTGGCGAGAGTTTCTACTTCCTCGAAATGAACACGCGGTTGCAGGTGGAGCATCCCGTGACGGAGTGCATCACCGGGATTGATCTGGTCGAACAGATGATCCGCGTTGCAGCTGGCGAAAAGCTGGCGATGACGCAGGATGACGTCAAACTTGACGGTTGGGCCATCGAAAACCGGGTTTATGCGGAGGATCCGTATCGCGGGTTCTTGCCGAGCACAGGACGGTTAGTGCGCTACAATCCGCCGGTAGCGGGTTGGAGTGGCGACATTCGCGGGGTGGACGGTGTCCGGGTAGATGATGGCGTGCAGGATGGCGGCGAAGTGTCGATGTTCTATGATCCGATGATTGCAAAATTGATCACCTGGGCCCCCACCCGTAATGAGGCTGCAGACCTTCAAGTTGCGGCCCTTGACCAATTTGAAATTGAAGGTCTCGGGCACAATATAGACTTCCTCTCGGCCATTATGCAGCACCCGCGCTTTCGGTCGGGCGCGCTCACCACAGGCTTTATCGCAGAGGAGTTTCCCGACGGTTTTCAAGGGGCTGCGGCGTCGCCCGCGCTCATTCGCAAACTGGCTGCACTTGCTGGCTTTATTGCCTGTGCGAACGCCGATCGTGCCCTCCAAGTCGATGGGCAGTTGGGTAATCAGCTTAATCCGCCGAGCCAATGGACCGTGAAAATTGGCGACGCGGCGCACGCTGTCTCGGTGTCAGGTGATGAACTGCGTATCGATGGCGATTTGATCGATCTTGATCTGGAATATACGCCGGGTGATCGGCTGATCATCGCAGAGATTGAGGGCGATGCTCTGGCTGTTAAGATCGCCAAAACGCGGATGGGGTTCAAGCTCACAACACGCGGCGCGGCGCACGTTGCTGTCTGTTTGCCGGCGCATGTCGCGCCGCTTGCGGCCTATATGATCGAGAAAATCCCCCCCGATCTCTCGCGTTATTTGATTTGCCCGATGCCGGGCCTGCTGACTGCGCTGCATGTCGAGGCGGGGGATAAGGTCGAGGCGGGGCAACCGCTCGCCGTAATCGAGGCGATGAAGATGGAGAATATTCTGCGCGCGGAGAAATCGGGCACGGTGAAGATCGTGAGCGCGAGAGCGGGCGAAAGCCTCGCTGTTGATGCCGTCATTCTCGAAATGGAGTGATTTTTGCGAATTTTGCCGTTCTGATCGGTGCCATCGCAGCGAGCATTGTTCCGGTAAGGGACAGTCCGATGAAGCGGCCGCTCCTATTCTAGGAAAGGCGTTTGTTTTCCGTCGATTCATGTTATCCTCTCCTCAGGTCGCGACTCGAACTTGGCGAAAAAATCCAAGCATAATTATCGACCCCAGGAGGGGCTGATTTTAGGGAGTTGCATTATTATGGCATCAGTCGGCACAGCGTTTTTTGACGCAAAGGGTCAATTTTTCAAATGTCCGGAGGATGCAACGATCAGTGATCTTGCGTCTATTTTAGGCCGGATTGGCGAAGCAGACGGATTGACACAGGGCATAGCCAAAATTTTATTGGAGCGCAGGGATGACGTGGAACGCATCTTTGCAGACCATGACGGTATGCTTGGCGTTCGCCATGAGGAAAAGGCTGGAGAATGGCCAGTCCTTCTTCAGGTCGCGGGCAACGTCGCCACCATCCGCTGACTGAAAGGGAATGCCGCGCTGATATTTTGGTGCGGAATTTTCAGTCCTTGCCCGTCAAGCGTGGCGGAGTGGAACGGGGCGAAATGTCGCAATCGGCATATTGCAGCGCGCCGCGCTGTGACCTGCCAAGCCAAGGGTCTCCGCGCGATATTTATTGCGGGAGGGCAACGGCTCCGTGATCTAACACCATTGCGGCAGAACGCGCACACATTGTGAGAAACATTGCGTCGCCCCGCTCAGTTTGTTGAACCACCATGGCGGCCGTGGCCCCCATGAGAAAGCCCGAAAAGCTTGATTTTCGGTAGATGTCCCAGAGCGGCTCAATGTCATGCTCCGGCACATTTTTAGCGCGCAACGCGCTGCAATAATGGGCAAAAAGGGCCACTTCTTCGCCTGCGCGGGTTTCGCTTTCGAGCGCCGTTCCCATATAATAGGCGATATCTCCAGCGCCAATGCCGACGCCCACCGTTTGCCAATCAACGATGACAATAGGCTGGATTGCGTCTTCTAAATCAAAGAGCATATTATCGGGCCTAAAATCATTATGGGTCAGGCATCGTGGTCCGCTTTGGCCATCCTGCCATTGCCCCACTTTGCCGAGATAGGCCTCTCCAACGCGCCGCATTAACGGTGTAACGCGCGCACCGTAACGATCACAGAATTGGGGCCAAAAAAATGAATATAAGTCATTCGTATCGAGGGGCGGCGGCACCGCTTTCGTGCCATTGAGCCAATCGAGTGTATCGAGGATGGGGTCATCCCACCACGCGGCGTGGATTGAAGCCGCAGCCTCCATCGCAAGCATTGCTTCCTTTTGCGTCGGCGATTCTAACTGATTTCCTGCGCGATGTCGCGGCAAGTCATGCATCAGGAGCGCAAAATCATGGCTCTCCTCATCAAAGGAAATCAACAAATGTTGGGGCACGGGCATTGGCTTCTTGCCGGCAAAACACTGATAAAATCGGCTTTCGCGAATGTAGGTGAGGTGTGATTTTCCGGTCGCCTTGCTCAAGGGGTCATTTGAGGGCAGCTTGGCGACGAGCGTTGCTGGGCCATTGCCCGTCTGCGCCAGCGTCAAGCGGTAAGTTGCCCCGACTTGACCTGTCCCAATGGGTTGGACCGTTACGTCCGTAATGTTGGTAACAAATCCATGAGACCGCAAAACACCTGTGAGAAATTGCGGCGTGAGATCGGCGAGGGCGGGGGGGCTATCAACCATCAAGGAGGGTCTCCAAACCAAGTGGCGCGTAGGGGCCCAATATCATCTGCTCTAAGATGCCAATGCCCTGTTCAACTTTGCCCTGCCGTTCAAGCGTGACGTGGGAGATAGCCTGAATATGGAGATGATCGCCGCGACCCGACGCGATGGCCGTGAGATCAATATCTTCGCGCTCAATCTCCAGCGCGCCCTTCCAGCCGCCGTGCGGCCATTTTGGATGACCATAGCCGATGCCCGACATGAGAAAGGGTTTGAGCGGTTTAAACGAGGCAAGAAGCGGGTCCTGCCCACGAATCTCTAGGGATGCACTGACCGCGTGCCGCCATCCTTCGCGCAGTTTAACGCTCATTGTGCACGCGTCAGTTTCTTCCATCCCCCCTTCGTGCGCGCCGTCTGGGCACCAAACGGCGCGTGTGTTCCAAGGCTTGCCCTGTTCATCGGCATTGATATGGAAAAAGAGGCTGCCATTGGCAAAATTGACGGGACTCCAAAGCCAGAAGAATTGCGGCGTCATTGGCGGCGCAAGCGGCTGCGCGTCAGCCGCACCAATCGGACGAATCCCCCAGCTGCGATCTCGCGTGCCGACGGCCCCGCGAATGTCTTTCTTGACTCCGTCTACGCTAATCCATCCTTCCCAATGTCCGTTTTGGGTCATCCGGGTATAATCCATGAACGTACGAGGCCCATTACGGCGGATGAAGCGTGGCTCTTCAAGCGGAAAAGCGCGCCCGGTAAACGTGAGTTCAGCAGCAATGCCGTCATGTGCCTCGACAATCACGCGCAAGACCTTGAGAGGCTCGACGATCTCAATCCGAATGGGCCCGACTTGAAGATCCATACGCTCCATATCGAGCTGGCGCGAGGCATGAAGACAATGCTGCGTGTCGCCGCGAAGGCACGAAAAATGCGCATCTGCGACGTTCAAATGGGGATAAACTCCAAAGGCTATCGCGAAAAAATTGCCGCCATCGGCTTCATATCCGTTGAAAAAATATCGGTCATAAAAGTTTCGGTCTGTGCCCGAAAAGGCGATTGGCTCTGGCGTTTGGTGGATAGGAAACTCGTCGCCCCGTGTCAGCATCTTCGCTCTCCTGCGTTACTTAGTCTTGCTTTTGCACGAAGTGTACGCGAAGCCCTATGTCACTTCCAAGCCTAATCGGCGGACGCGAAGCCGAAAAAATGACAAAAGGAGAGACCATGTTTAAAACGTCTATCACCGAGCTGTTTGGCATTGAAACCCCCATCGTAATGGGCGGGATGACCGGTGTTGGTTACGGCGAGCTTGTCGCGGCCGTTGCCAATGCAGGCGCACTCGGCTTCATCACAGCACACATGTTCAAGTCGGGTGAAGCGCTGCTGGCAGAGATTGAAAAGACAAAGCAACTCACGGATAAGCCGTTCGGCGTCAATCTAACGCTTTTGCCTTCAATCAATCCAATCCCTTATGATGAATACCGCGAAGCCATTATCGCGAGCGGCATCAAGATTGTAGAAACGGCGGGGCGCGCGCCCACAGACCATCTCCCGCGTTTCAAGGAGCATGGCATCACGGTCATTCATAAATGCACGTCGGTGCGTCACTCTATTTCCGCAGTAAAAAAGGGTGTCGACATCATCAGTATTGATGGATTTGAATGTGCCGGTCACCCAGGCGAAGATGATGTTGGGTTGATCGTTTTACTGCCAGCAACAGTCGACGCATTGCCCGGCGTTCCAATCATTGCTTCGGGCGGCATGGCCGACGGCCGTAGCCTTGTCGCAGCGCTCGCGCTCGGCGCGGCAGGCGTCAATATGGGCACGCGCTTTTGCGCAACTGTTGAAGCCAAAATCCATGACAATGTGAAAAAGCAGATCGTGGAAGGTGATGAACTTGATACCGTTTTAGTCGGGCGGAGTTTGCGCAACACGGCGCGGGTGGCACGCAATGCTATTTCAGAAAAGGTCGCTGAAATTCAGCGAGATCCGACAAAGACCTTTGACGATGTTCGAGACTTGATGGCTGGCGTTCGCGGGCGCGAGAATGTCCTGCGTGACGGCGATGTCGATGGTGGCATTTGGACGTCAGGCCAAAGCCAAGCGCTTATCCATGATATTCCAACGTGTGCCGATCTCGTCAAAAATATCATGGCGCAAGCTGAAGCTATCCGTACCAAATTAGCGGCCTAAGCTAGGCCCAAAGCTAATCGGAGAGCATTTTGCCCAGCGCGGCCATCAAGTCGGTGGTCGATTGCTGGGCAATCCGCGCCGTCTCCACTAAGTTGAAAGCATGGATGCCGCCGGGATAGACATGAAGCTCTGCGGGAACACCGTCTGCGACAAGACGCCGCGTATAGTCGAGATCTTCATCTAAAAAGAGATCAAGACTCCCCACCATTATGAAGGCAGGCGGTAAGCCGGCCAAACTTGCAGCACGGGCGGGGGAGAACCAGCCTATACGGGCGTCCTCTAAGCGGTAGTCCCCGCGCAAGCATTCCCAGCCAAATTGATTGCGGCTCGGTGTCCAAATAAACTCACCAACGGTCGCGTTGTTATAGACGCAGTCGACACCGCCGGTGCGGTGATCGAGCATCGGGTATATCAACACTTGCCCCGCGAGCTCATAGTCACCGCGATCTCGGGCCATGAGCGCCAGTGCCGCGGCCAAACCTCCGCCTGCGCTTTCGCCCATAACAATGATGCGCGCAGGATCGACCCCAAGCTGCTCAGCGTGAGCGACGAGCCAAGCGAGGCCCGCATAGCAATCTTCCTGGGGGCCAGGAAATGGCGTTTCAGGCGCAAGGCGATAGTCAATCGAAACAATAACGACGTCAAACGCCTCCGCGATTGGCGGCATCGAAGCCCTACTCATGTCGGCAGACCCGAGCACCATTCCGCCGCCATGGATATGTAGAATGGCGGCGCGGGATCGGTTTTTGCTCTTGGGATTATAGACATACAGCGGAACGTCTGGCGCGCCATCCCGGCTAGGAGCGGCTACAATCTCAGGCAGAAACGACGGTTCAGGCGGCGCGGGGAAACTGCTGCCCAAATTAGCGCGCACGTCTGCCAGATTTTCAAACGTCATGTCCAGCGATGGAAAGAGAACAATCATCGGCGCAATTTCAGGATCAACAAGATGCATAGTGGACATGTAAATTCCTCTCATTTGCTGACTTCAGACAGCATCATTTTTGTTTTGGATTAACAACATACATTGAAGAGGGAGTGGCGACCCAAGAGACGGGTAAAAACTCTGCCACTCATTCTGCGCAAAACCGCAACATGAAGATCATAAAAAGGCCCGCAATGTCGCCATGAAGCGATCAAATTGATCGTGATGCAACCAATGCCCAGCATTTTCAAACTCGATGACGTCTGCCGCCTTAAAATAATTGAGCCGTCCATCTTTTTCAGGATTTGAGGCCCAACTGTCGGCACCGTAGAGCAGCAACACCGGGCAGTTTATGGAACCCCAAATGTCGGCAATCTCTGAGGTCGAGAGGTCGAATGCGGCCCAAACGTTGAGATAATTATCGAACTTCCAGCTCCAGCTCCCATCCTCATTCCGACTTACGCCGTGGATGGTCAGATGGCGCGCCTGCTCGTCGGTCAAATAGGTATTTTCGGCCTTCATCCGCTCCAACGCCGCGTCGAGTGTCGGATAGCGCTTGGGCAATCGCCCAGCCGCACTCCTCTTGTCTTCAATCCATTGCCGAAAGCGCTCGCCGACGCCAATTGCGTCTTGCTCCGCCTGCATCGCGGGTGATGGACCAAGCCCCTCAATAGAAACGAGCTTTCTGACGTTCTCTGGATAGAGGCCGGCATAGCGCGTCGCGATATTGCCGCCCATTGAATGGGCAACGATCGTCACGGGTGCGAGCGCCAATTGATGAATAAGCTGCGCCAGATCATAGATGAACGCCGACATCGCATAGTTTCCGTCGGGCGACCACGCGCTATCGCCATGCCCACGCAGGTCTGGCGCTATGACATGCCAGTCGTTGCGCAGGTCCTCAGCCGCCCAATCCCAGCTCCTGCAATGATCGCGCCCGCCGTGCATGAGAAGCAGCGGTGGCGCATCGGGATTGCCCCAATCGACGTAATTGAGCCTGAGGCGTTGCGAGATAAAGCTGTTGGAGGTTGGGCCTTGAAGTGTCATCCCTCTTAGTCGCGCATCACTGCGCGATCGTCAATGTTGCAAGATGCGCAACGCAACACAGATGGGTTACTATTGATATGTGCCTTCGATTTGTGGCAGCGCGAGGCTTTCGTCCCGTTGCAGTCTGCTACGTTTCCAAATACGACCGAATCGCTCGTCGTAATATTTGGCGTGAGACGTGTTTGTTACAAACCGCGATTGGAAGCTTCCTAGGATGAAACTCGATAATGCGATATCTGCCATGGTCATAGGTGGTGCCTAAGGTAGCGCAGTCGCATCAAAAATTGGTGGAACGTTCCACACAGTCAATGTGAAGTTAAGCGCGCGCGCAATCGCCTTACCCACGCGACGCCCTCAGGCAGCGAAGCAATTGCGGTACTCACTTGAAAGCCTTCGAACGATTTGAAAGGATACGCCCATGAATAGCTTCAGAGACGGCCTGCTCGAAGGCAAAACGGCCTTTGTTGCGGGAGGAACAAGCGGGATCAATTTGGGTATCGCCAAGCGTTTCGCGGCGCTCGGTGCCAAAGTCGCTGTTGCCGGACGAAATCCAGAAAAGGCCGCCAATGCGGCTGCTGCAATTGGTCATGATGCCTTTGGCCTTTCGGCTGACGTGCGGGATTACGGCGCAATTCGCGCGGCTATGGAGCAAGTGGTCAACCGTTTCGGTAAGATGGATATCGTTGTATCGGGCGCTGCGGGGAATTTTCTAGCGCCAGTTCTCGGCATGTCTGCCAATGCGTTTAAGACAGTTGTCGACATTGATCTCAACGGCACGTTTAATGTCTTTCGCGGTTGCCATGATTTGCTCAATACGCCGGGCGCATCCCTGATCGCGATTACGGCAGGACAAGCGGTCAACGCATCCGCGCTTCAGGCGCATGCCTGTGCGGCCAAGGCTGGGATCAACCAACTTGTCCGCGTTCTTGCGCTCGAATGGGGGCCAGACATCCGTGTAACGGGTATTTCGCCTGGACCAATTGCGGGCACGGAAGGTATGGCGCGTCTCGCGCCGGACGCTGCAACGCGGCAAGGTCATTTTGAGCGGATTGCGATGAAGCGATGGGGTGAGATTGAAGAGATTGCCGAGGCCGCAGTGTTTCTCTGTTCGCCTTCAGCACAGTATATCACAGGAACCATCCTCGACGTTGATGGAGGCAGCCAGATTGGCGACGCATCACGCCGTGATGTCAATCGCGGGATGGCATGAGCAGTCAGAGTGCTCTTGCTGACCCCTTGGATGTCGCGATGCTCAAGTCGCGGCATACAGGCTTATTGATTGCAGCCGTGATGGCGATGTCCGTTTGTCAGTTTATCGACATGACGGTAGCTAACGTCGCCTTGCCGCACATGCAGACCAGCCTCAATGCCTCGCTTGATACGATTAGCTGGGCCCTCACAAGTTACATCATTGCCGGGGTGATGATCACGCCGCTGACAGGGTGGCTATCTGACCGGTTCGGATCGCGAAACCTCTATGTCGCCGCTAGCGCAATCTTTTTACTCGCATCAGCCCTGTGCGGGGCTGCTACATCGCTTACACAGATCGTCCTCTTTCGCGCGCTGCAAGGCATCGGTGCATCTTTTCTCGGATCGATGGCGCAAACGATCATGTATGATCTTAACCCGCCAAGCAAACAGGCGAGAGCCATGTCGATATGGGGAATGGTCGTCATCATTGGCCCGATCACCGGACCGTTTCTTGGCGGCTTCTTGACGGAAAATTGGAATTGGCGCTGGGTTTTTTACGTCAACCTCCCCATTGGGATTCCAGCACTCGCGGTTCTTTGGTGGCTGCTCCCCTCGCGGCCAATCGTCATGCGCAAGCTTGATGTGTTTGGCGCGTCAATGTTGGCGCTCGGCCTTTGTTCCCTTCAGCTTTTACTCGATCGCGGACAGCACAATGATTGGTTCGAATCTCGCGAAACTGTGGTCGAATTCATCCTCGGTATATCTGCCTTCTGGGTATTTTTTATCCACAATCGCAATGAGAAACATAAACTCTTCCCCAGTGAAATGATGCGCAATTCAAATTTTGTCATCGGCGTTGCCTTTATGGGTTTGATGGGAATTTCCAATGTGGCGCTCGCTGCAGTGATGCCTTCATTGCTCCAGCAAATATATCACTATAACGTCATGCAAGCGGGCATGTTGATGGCCCCGCGCGGCTGCGGCGTCATGGTGACAATGATTATGTCTAACATCTTGATCAAGCGGGTGGACGCGCGTCTCTTGATCGCATCGGGCTATTTCATCGCGGCCTATTCCTTATGGCTGATGTCTGGCTGGTCGATGGAAATGGACAGCGGCCCGATCATCATCGGAGGTTTGGTGCAGGGGCTTGGGCTTGGCCTTGTCTTCATGCCGATGAACGTCGTCGCTTTTTCTAGTCTGTCTGCAATATTCCGGACAGAAGGAAGCATGTTGATGACACTCGCGCGCAATTTGGGCGGTAGTTTTGGAATTTCAGTCATCGTCACGATGCTCGCACGCAACACCCAAACCAGTCATGCTGATATTGCCAGCCATGTGACTTCGACGAGCCTACCGTCGATTGATCCCGCCTCAATTGCTGATCGGCTCGGTTCGATGGGCGGAGGCTTAATGATGATGATCAATGGCGAAGTTAGTCGCCAGGCCGCGATGGTAGCCTATCTCGATAATTTTTATGCGATGTTCTGGCTTATCCTCTGCTTTGTACCGCTAACCTTTCTTCTCAGGAAACCACCTGCGCTGGTCGGCCCGGCGGGGAGTCCTCAAGACTGATGGGAACAGGTCAAACTATGCAAACCGCTTCAACGGGCCGCCCGCTCGGTGGAAGGAGCCGTGGTGAGCGCGTGCTGTATCGCGCCATTATCTCGACCACGCGTTAAATCCAATTTTTTGCAGGAGATCGTGAGTGAGCAAAGTCATCGTCATCACTGGCGCAGGTGCAGGTCTCGGTCGTGCCATCGCACGGAGACTTGCGAAGGACGGTCATACCCTCGTTTTGCTGGGTCGCACCCTAGCGACGCTGCAAGCCGTTGCCGATGAACTCGGCGACTGCACCGCGGCTATCGTCTGTGACGTTGCCGACGCGGATTCGGTGCGTGCGGCCTTTGCCACCATTGCAAAAATCCACCCGAAGATAGACGTTCTCATAAACAATGCGGCGATCTATGAGCCCTTCACCATCGCCGAAGCGCGCGACGAGCAGATCCTCGCGCCATTGCTTGTAAATTTTGCAGGCCCGATCTTCACCGCGCGCGCCGTTGTGCCAATGATGGAACGCGGCGGACATATCATCAACGTGTCGAGTGAGTCAGTAGACCATAATTTCCCTATGCTCGCGCTGTATCAGAGCACGAAAGCTGGTTTGGAGCGGTTCGCACACTCTCTCAAATTGGAACTTGAACCACAAGGTATTCGCGTAACAACGTTCCGGGCCGGTTCGATGTACGAAGAGGGCAAGACATCCAATTGGGAGCCAGACGCTGCGATACGCTTTGTGCAGGCTTGCTTAGAGGTGGGCATCAATCTGCAGACGCGGCCATTTAGCCATGTCGATGGCGTTGCTCAGCTCTTTCGCAATGTGATCGATACGCCTGCTGATATTCAAGTGAATCTTATTGCGGTAGAAGCTCGAAAGGCTTGATCCTCTCTGGGGAATATTACATTTGCGCCTCCTCTGGTTGCAGCGGCTGTTTACGCAAAATGCGTCATGTGGCACTGTGGAAAGTCCAGATGAACCGCCGAACAGGATATCCGCATGGTCGCCCGCCTTCGTGTCGCATTGGTCGGTTACGGCTTGGCCGGCAAAGCCTTACACGCCCCCCTCATTTCGAGCACAAAAGGGCTGCTTCTTGCGACTGTGGTATCAAGCGCACCTCAAAAGGTTTTGGCCGATTGGCCTAGCGTTGATGTCGTTGAACATTTTGCTGCTGCGTTAGCAGATCCGACGATAGATCTGGTCGTCATTGCAACGCCCGATCATTTACACGCCGAACATGCGATTGCCGCCATCAAAGCGGGAAAGCATGTTGTTATCGATAAGCCTCTGGCGCCAACGCTTGCTGAGGCACAGTCAATTGCGACGCACGCCGCCTTAAGCGACCGCCTTGTGAGTGTCTTTCAGAATAGACGATGGGACAGTGATTTTCTAACCCTTCAGCGCATCCTCAAAGAGGGGAGCCTCGGTGAAGTCGTCGAATTCACAAGCCATTTTGATCGCTTTCGGCCCGATGTGACGCACCGCTGGAAGGATGAGAGGGCAGGCGGCGTGTGGCAGGATTTGGGGGCACATTTGGTCGATCAGGCCCTCCACCTCTTCGGGATGCCACGCG
>JBEGTP010000135.1:0-5685 GCA_041179365.1 Pseudomonadota bacterium | reverse complement strand
AAGCGAATGGACGGCGGTCGCGGCGGCGCAGGTGCACTCTCCGATCAGCGACACCAAAGCGATGCTCCGTGAAATCTTTTCTGGCGACATCGACGACCCTCAGGTTTGCCACAGCCATTTTTCTCACTTTTATGCGCAGATTCCAGAACTTTACGCAGACGATTTTTCAAAAATGTTTGCGTTGCTCGCGCAGGGTGACGTGCCGCTCCTCGTCAATTGCTCAGCGGGGAAAGACCGAACGGGCGTGGCTGCCGCGTTGGTTTTGCACGTGCTCGGTGTTGCCAAAAGCGATATTTTTGCGGATTATCTTTTGACGAACGAACGGCTCAAGAACAATCCAGCCTTTATGCAGATGTTATCGGGCAGGATTATGAAGAATTACGCAAGCCTGCCGCCCGCCGCACAAAATGTATTGATGAGCGCCCATGAAGACCATTTGAACGCCGCCTTTGCACAGATCGAGTCGACCTATGGCGGCGTATCCCAATATCTGGAGACGCGACTTTCCATTTCTCAAGATCAACAAGGGCAAATAAGGGCAGCGCTAACCGAACCCGCCTGAGTTGGCGCGCAGGCCCTACAACCCCCGACCAACAAGCTCCTTCATGATCTCGCTCGTGCCGCCGTATATCCGCCGCACGCGCGCGTCGCGCCAGATGCGCGCGATGGGATATTCGTTCATATAGCCCGCGCCGCCGTGCAGCTGGAGCGCAGCGTCGCAAATCATCCACTGGGTTTCGGTATGCCACAGCTTGGCAGCCGCCGCTTCGCTCGCGGTGAGCTCGCGCTTCACATGCCGGGCGATGGCCCAATCGAGATGTGCCCAGCCGACTTGCAAACGGCTCGCCATGTCGGCCAGCGTGAAGCGCGTATTCTGGAAATCAAACACAAGTTTCCCAAACGCCTTGCGCTCTTTTACGAACTTCACCGCCTCATCATAAGCCCGCTGCGCCGCCGCTTGCGCGGTGATCGCAATCGACAGCCGTTCCTGCGCGAGCTCACTTACCAGATAGATGAACCCGCGATTTTCCTGGCCGAGACAATTGCCCACCGGCACCCGCACATCCTCGAAAAACAGCTCCGACGTGTCCGCCGACCATTGCCCGACTTTTTCGAGATTGCGCCCACGTGAGAAGCCGGCGCGTTCGGCTTCGACGAGGATCAGCGACGTGCCCTTTGCGCCCAAAGTCGGATCGGTTTTTGCAACCACGAGGATCAGATCGGCATTCTGTCCGTTGGTGATATAGGTTTTCGAGCCGTTGATGACATAATCGTTGCCATCCCTGATCGCAGTTGTTTTGACTGCCTGAAGATCGCTCCCCGCGCCCGGTTCCGTCATCGCAATGGCGCAGATGCTCTCGCCCGCGAGCAGACGTGGCAGAACTCGCGCCTTCAACTCATCGCCGCCATAGTTGAGGATATAGGGCATAGTGATATCGGTTTGGAGCGTCAGACAGTCTGACATCATCGCATAGGTGAATTCTTCATTCACAACCGCGTTATAGCTGAAATCCAGCCCGAGTCCGCCATAGCCTTCCGGCAAGCCGAGGCATAGCAATCCAGCCTCTCCAGCCTTCTGCCAAAGCTCTAACGAGACCCTTCCGTCTTCTTCGAAGCGCGCGAGATTCGGCGTAAACTCGGCAGCGAGGAAGCGACGAACGCTGTCCCGAAATGCCTCGTGCTCGGGCGTGAAGAGGCTGCGGCTTGCGGTATCGAGCATTGAATTATCCATTTTTTGCGTATGGCCTTTACGCATTTAATAAACAGGTTTACGCTCCCGAATCAAACGATAAGTGGAGAGTGATGTGACGGTTGATCTGGCGACGCTTGATGTCTCGCGCGGCGAGTTGTGGGAGAGCAACACGCAAGGCACGCATTTTGCCCAACTGCGCGCCGAAGCGCCGGTTCATTATTGCCCAGAAAGTGTCTTTGGCCCCTATTGGTCGGTCACGCGCTACGCTGACATTGAAGAGGTAGAGAGCAATCCTGCTGTTTATTCCTCGTCGTGGGAGCATGGCGGCATCGTCCTGTTCGACATGCACGATACCGGTGTCCAATTGCGGATGTTCATCGCGATGGATGATCCTGAACATGCCGAAAAGCGCAAGACGACCGCGCCCGCGCTGGCCCCGAGCGAGATCGCCAAGCTTGCGGGCCCCTTGCGCGAACGGATCGCGACGTTGCTCGACAGCCTGCCCGTGGGGACACCCTTTGACTGGGTCGAAAAAGTCTCCATCGAACTTACCACACAGATGATCGCGACCTTGTTCGACTTCCCTTGGGAGGAGCGGCATAAGCTGCCCATCTGGTCCGATTGGGCCGCGAAAATCGATATCGGCCCCGATCCAGTGCTGAATGCCGAGCGTGAGGGGCATGTGTTCGCGATGGCGGCGCGCTTCAAAGAGCTTTTCGACGAACGCAAGGCCGCCCCTCCCAAGGGCGATCTCCTGTCAATGATGGCGCACAGCGAGCATATGGCGGAGATGGATGATCAGCGCTTCCTTGGCGCGGTCGTGCTGCTGCTCGTCGGCGGTAATGATACGACGCGCAATTCGATGTCGGGTCTGATTGAGCAGATCAACAAATTCCCCGAGGAGTGGGCCAAGGTGAGGGCCAATCCCGCGCTGGCAACAACGGCGGCGACCGAGACCATCCGCCTCCAGACTCCGATCGCCCACATGCGGCGCACCGCGACCTGCGATACGGTATTGGGCGGCGAGCAGATCAAGAAGGGCGACAAGGTTGCGCTTTGGTACAACAGCTCCAACCGCGATGAGAGTGTGTTTCCAAATGCCGATCATTGGGACGTGAACCGCGCCAACAGCCGTCGCCACCAGAGCTTCGGTTACGGCATTCACCGCTGCCTTGGCGCACGGCTTGCCGAGTTGCAGGTGACAACATTGATCGAGGAAATGGTGAAGCGGGGTATGGAGGTCACGCTCGCCGCGCCGCCAGAGCGCATACCCTCATGCTTCACAAATGGATTCCATCACATGATGGTCACGATGACACGCTCATGAGACAGGCTTCGTCATCCCGGCGCAGGCCGGGACTCAGCCCCCACAAAATGAAGCCGCTGAGCGTTTTTCTTCGGCTCAGGTTCTGGGTCCCGGCCTGCGCCGGGATGACGGTGTAGTTTTATGAAGCGCTACAAATGCCTCAACTGCGGCTATATTTACGACGAAGCCGAAGGCTGGCCCGATGAAGGTATTGCGCCCGGCACCCGCTGGGCGGATGTGCCTGAGGAGTGGATCTGCCCCGAATGCGGATCAGAGAAGCGCGATTTTGATATGATCGATTGGGAATAGCGATGAGCACGCCTCCCTCGCTTTTAGGGCTTACGAAATGCCCGCCCGTCGCTTGGCCTACGGTGGCCTTGTTCTTTCTCTGCTACGGCGTGATCGGCAGCGTTTGGTATGCGGGTATCATGGGAACGCTGCCGCTTTGGGCCGGCGCGATCATCAATGGTATCACCGCCTATTTCCTGTTTAGCGTCGTCCATGACAGTTCGCACAACAGCCTCTCTCGCAAGACATGGCTAAACGAGGCGTTGGGACGCATAGGCCTCGTTTATTTCGCGCCGCTCGCGCCAATGGATGTCGCGCGCTATATTCACATGGCACATCACAAACATGCCAATGATCCGGTGAAAGATCCTGACGCGTACAGCCATAAACTCGATTGGTTGTTCCCGATCCGCTGGGCCAATTTCGATTATTTTTACACCAAATTTTTCTTCCAGCAGGGCGGTGCCTTTGCGAAGCGCAAATATCCCGCGCTTGGGGCCTATGTCGCCTTCATCCTCGGAAGCGCAGCGGTCATCACATGGGCGGGATACGGTTATACGCTGCTGATGCTGTGGTTCGTGCCGACGCGGATCAGCTCCTTCCTGTTCGTTTATGTTTTTAGCTATCTCGCGCATCAGCCCTTTGAAACGCTTGCCCGCGAGGATGAGTACCGGGCAACTGCGCTCAGGCTCGGTGCGAACTGGCTGCTCTCACCGCTTATGGCCAATCATAATTATCATTTGATCCATCACCTGCACACCAACGCACCCTTTTATAATTACCAGAAAATCTGGGCGCTGCGGGAGGCCGATCTGCGCCAACACCCTTTGCTGACCCCGCCAACTTTCGGCCTCTCAAAATCAAACAGTCACTAGGAGAAGAGACATGCAAGCCATTGCCGCAATTACCAAGGAAGCAAACGGCCCGTTTGTCATCGAACCCGTTGAGCTGGAAGCGCCGCGCGCGGGCGAGGTGCTGATCAAGATTGCCGCCGTCGGCATTTGCCACACCGATCTCGCGTTCGTTTCGGGCCTCATGGGCTCGGCCTTCCCGATGGTCTTCGGGCATGAAGGCGCGGGCACGGTCGAGGCGGTTGGCAAGGACGTCACCAAAGTCGCGGTGGGGGATAAGGTGATCCTCACCTTCAACTCATGCGGGGCTTGCGCCAGTTGTGACAGCCACGATCCGGCATATTGCCATCAATTTCCGCTACTCAACTTTGCCGGTATCCGCCCCGATGGCTCCAGCCCGATCTCTCAGAATGGCGCGACGGTGAGCGGCAATTTCTTTGGCCAATCCTCATTCGCCAGCCATGCCATCGCCAATCAGCGCAACATCTTGAAAGTTGATGCTGACGCGGATCTTGCTGCAATGGCCCCCCTTGGCTGCGGTATCCAGACGGGTGCCGGGGCTGTGATGCGCTCGCTGGCCGCAAAGAAGGGCAGCTCACTCGTCGTCCTCGGCGGCGGCGCAGTGGGGCTCTCGGCGGTGATCGGCGGCGTGCTGCAAGGCTGCACGACGATCATTCTCGTCGAGCCGCAAGCCGAACGCCGCGCCATCGGCCTCTCGGTCGGTGCTACGCATGTGATTGATCCGGCGGCAGGCGACGTGGGCGAGGCCGTTCGCGCCATCATCCCCGCTGGGGCCAACAATATCGTCGATACCAGCGGCAATATGGGCGCATTGCAAGGCGCCACGGGCATGCTCGCGCACAAGGGCAAACTTGGCATGATCGCCGTGCCGCCAGCGGTGGACGCTGTCGTCGCCGTCCCGGTCATCCCCGCGCTCACGCTCGGCTATTCGGTTCAAGGCATTTGTGAAGGCGATAGTGATCCCGATGAATTCCTGCCTGAGCTGATCGCGCACCTGAAGGCCGGAAGACTGCCCATCGACAAGTTCACCAAGACCTATAAGTTCGACCAGATCAACGAAGCCATCGACGATGCACATCACGGGAAGTGCGTGAAGGCTGTTTTGACCTTTTGAAATTCTGACACCGAGAGGAACCTGACATGACCACCAATGCCAAAATGACGATCAACGGCAAAGATGTTGACACCACCAATCATCTGACCGTGACCAACCCCGCCAATGGCGAAATTCTTGGCACCGCGCCGGATGCTGGCATGGCTGAGCTTGACCAAGCCATCGCCGCTGCGCGCGCCGCTTTCCCGAAATGGCGGGCCACGCCTTATGCTGAGCGTCAAGCCATCATTGCCAAAGTCGGTGAGGTGATTGGCGCGAATATGGAAGAATTGTGCCGGACGCTGACGCTCGAACAGGGCAAGCCTGCCGAACAGGCGCAGTTCGAGATTGGTGGGGCCGCGGCTTGGGCCGGGGCGACGGCGATGCTCGAACTTCCCGTTTCCGTGCTCGAGGATGAGCCCGGCCACAGGAT
>JBEGTP010000134.1:0-6804 GCA_041179365.1 Pseudomonadota bacterium | reverse complement strand
AAAGGCCAAAGACGCGCATTTGGCGTTTGACGAAGCTTCGGGCAAAATCGAAAAGCAGCTGCGGCGGTATAAGCGGCGGCTCAAAGATCATCATGCGGCCAAGCAGGCGGCTTCGCACGAGATTGAACGCGTCATCTTTGACAATGCGAACTATGTGGTTTTTGACGCCGCCGACGAAGCCGAAGTTCTCAATGACTACCCGGCAATCATTGCAGAAACCCGCGTCGATGTCCCCGATGCGACCGTTTCTGACGCGGTGATGATGCTCGATCTGCGCAACACCAATGCGCTTCTGTTCCGCAACGCCGCCAGCGGGACCTATAATATGGTGTACCGGCGCGATGATGGCACCATAGGCTGGGTCGAACCTGGCGCAGGCCGCTGAGCGCATGTCACCATCAATTTGATTGATTTCCTGGGAATTGGGCGTAGGGGGAGCCCGCCCAGGAAGGGAAGTTGGGGGAATGACGAGTAGTTTTGAGTTTTTGGCCGCTGGCGCAATTGTTGCTGCAAGCCGCGCCACGTCGTCCAAGGCGGTGTTCCAACTCCTTGGCCAGACAGCCGAGCGCGAATATGGCTTGCCCGCAAGCTTGGTCGTCGAGCGGTTGATCGAGCGCGAACGCCTTGGCTCCACGGGCTTTGGCGGGGGCGTTGCGATTCCCCACGCCAAGCTCGAATCGCTTGAACACGTCGTTGGCGTTTTTCTGCAACTTGCAAAGCCGGTTGATTTTAATGCGGTGGACGCGATGCCCGTCGATCTGTTTTTCTGCCTTTTGTCACCAGAAGATGCAGGGTCACTGCATTTGAAGGCGCTTGCGCAGACGAGTCGCTGGCTAAGGGACCGCGCCTTTCTCGCTAAATTGCGCGGTGCTGGAACTGAAGGCGCCATTTATGCGCTCTTTTCTGCACTGGAAGCGCGCGACGCCGCTTAGCTTCTGCCTTGCTATGGTCTGGCCCTTGCATCACCGGGCCAAGCGGGTCCTCGCATGACCTCAAGGCTGACGAGTAAGCTCCTTGCGTCGGCGCTGATTCGCCTCACCCAACAGGCCAATGGTTTTGCAGCCGTGCTGAACAAAGGCGATGAAAGTGCAGGTGCAATTCTCGTCCTCTCAACGCAGAATGGACGGGTTTCCGGGCTTTGGGAGCGGAATTTCGCGCCGACCGGAACCTATGCGTGGAATGCGGTAGGACCACAAGATATTGAGAATTCAGACGAAACGACCCGCTATATAGAGCGCCGTCGCCAAAATGACCCTGATCTCTGGGTCATTGAACTGGATATCCCAGATGCCACACAGCTCACCGCAGTTTTAGAGGCAGCGCGTTGACTCGCAGGCGCTAGACGACCACGGACAGCGCTGAAATGGGGAAGCGTAGCCGTTCCGTCACCGTGCGTTATTTGCGGTTTTGGGAGCGAACGTAGACAGGAAGATGAAAGCCGGGCCAGAGTTTTGGGGCCTTTAGGTGGACTACTTGCTGCATAATTTGAAGAAACAATGATTAGAGATTATTTTGCTGCAGCTGCGGCTGGGGCGACAATGGGCATGTTTGTGGTTGCAACCCTTTGGGGTCCCGCAGCGCCCGCTTTGGCCAGAGACTCAGTGCATGAGGTCCCGGCTCAGATGGCAACAGCGTCACTCCTGCCGCAATCGGTGGTTGTAGAAGCGCTTGCGGAAGGCGAAACGCCCGCACTGCCACTTCCCGATATTACGCTCCCTGCAAAGGGCAGCAGTGTTGCTGTAAAACCAGTCACACAAAATGATCGTCGCGCTGGATCGCTCGGAGAGCTGGTTGCGCAATATTCCTCATCGACAACACCCAACCGCGAGGCCGAATGCCTTTCAGTGGCCGTGTATTACGAATCAAAGGGCGAGCCCCTTGCCGGACAGCTTGCTGTGGCGACAACAATTCTCAACCGCACGCGGTCGGGGCGCTTTCCGGCTTCAATCTGCGGCGTTGTTTTACAAAAAAGCCAATTCTCGTTCGTTCGGAGCGGATTGCCAAGCGTTCCCCGTGGGTCTGCCCAATGGAAAACGGCGGTGGCCATCGGCCATATTGCGCGCAATGATCTTTGGTCATGCGAAGTCGGTTCAGCGCTTTATTTTCACGCGCGCCGGGTTTCACCTGGCTGGCGGCTGACGCGGATCGGCACCGTTGGAAATCATATTTTCTACCGTTGATCCGGGCTAATTCGGCTCGCCTTTCGTTCAAACCTCTATAGATTATCGCGTATGACTGTGCGCGATGATCTTATTGTTTCGGGGGATGTTGTGCGCGGCGTATCGCGCCTCTTTTTGCGGCACGATCTTACGGCTATTGCCGAAGTGCCGCTCGGGAACGGTCGCCGCGTCGATTTGATGGCGCTTTCGCCGAAGGGCGAGGTCATTATTGTCGAAATCAAGGTATCCAAAGCCGACTTGCTCAACGACGGTAAGTGGACCGACTATCTAGGCTATTGTGACCGATTTTTTTGGGCCGTTCCGCACGGCTTTGATCTCGGCCTCATGGCGCGCGAACATTTGATGCCCGCCCGGACCGGCCTCATTGTTGCAGACCGATATGATGCAGCCATTCTGCGCGAGCCTGAGGTCACGCCTCTCGCACCCGCCCGCCGCAAAGTTGAAACCCTCCGATTCGCAAGGCGTGCCGCCCGCCGATTGCTCGCGGCGATTGAAGCCGAAGACGAAGCGGCGTTTTAGCGCCGCCCTAAAGACCGGGCCCGGCAACAGGTTTTGCCGGGGTTCGCGGCGCTTCAATCAGCCGCAAGATCGCCGCTCCGCGCGGATCATTTTTCGCATAGTCGCGCGCTGAAAGGCCGGTTTGTCGGTCCCGCTTGTCGGGGTTTGCGCCCGCGCTGAGCAGCAGCCGGACCATCGCCGTATCACGCCGCTGAACGGCAAGCATCAGCGGGGTTACGCCGCCATTATTGGCGAGATCAACGGTAGCCTTGCCGCGCAAGAGCGACTCAGCGCCTTCGGCAAAGCCAATTTGCGCGGCGGCCATCAGCGGCGAATTGCCATCCTTATCGCGCAGGTCTGGCTTGGCCCTCAGATCGAGCAAAAAATTTACCCATGGTAAATTGCGGCGCTTGACGACAATGATAAGCGCAGTTTCGCCTGTAGCGGGGTCCTTGGTATCAACCACGATCGAGCCCGGCTTTGAGGCCAAGTCTCTTACCTTGTTCACATCGCCTTCGCGCACCGCCTTCAAAAAATTATAGCTATCTGAAAACTGCGCGTGCGCCGCCACCGGCACAACAAGCGCCGCTATGATCGCTAAAGAAACACTGTGCCTCATCGTTTAACTGCCCCTGCTCAGGGTCGCGCCGATGCGCTGACCATTCTTCGCTTGCTTGCACAGCCATAGCAAAGCAAGGCTGGCCCTGCCATGAACAAATTAGCGCTTCTTCTCCTTCCGCTCAGCCTGTGCCTGTCTGGATGCGGGTCACCGAGCGATGAAACTCCAGACCCTAAGACGGCACCGCTTGCTAACGCAAAAATGGGAGGTGCCTTCACACTGGTCGATCAAAATGGCCAACCCACAACGCAGGCGGCCCTGAAGGGACGCTATGCGCTCGTCTATTTTGGCTACACATTTTGTCCCGATGTCTGCCCCGTTGATGCGAGCACAATGGGACAGGCTGTCTCTGCTTTTGAAAAAGCGTTTCCCGATCGCGGCGCGCGGCTCCTTCCCGTGTTCATAACAGCCGATCCAGCGCGCGACACACCAGCGGCACTCAAGCAGTTTCTTGGGAATTTTCACCTCCGCTTTCTGGGTCTCACCGGAACCGAGGCGCAAATTGACGCCACTGCAAAGCTGTACGGCGTGCCGATCCTGCGCGAAAAGCCCGACAAAAATGGCAATTACCTCGTTGTGCATCCGCGCTACACAACGCTTTACGGCCCGGACGGAAAACCGCTTGCCTTTATCCCGGTTGATCAGGGCGTTGATGCCTCGGTTGCGGAACTCAGGCGTTGGGTCCGATGAGCGGCCGTTTTTGGGAAGATCAACCCCTTGAGACGCTCGATCGCGCGCAGTGGGAAGCCCTGTGTGACGGCTGCGGGAAATGTTGCCTTCATAAGCTTGAAGATGAAGATACGGGCGAAGTATTGCGCACGAATGTTGCTTGCCGGCTGCTCGACAGGCGCAGCGGGCGTTGCTCCAATTATCGTCACCGCCATGCCCATGTGCCCGATTGCATCCGCCTGACGCCCAAGACGCTCACGACAATTGAGTGGCTCCCTGAAAGCTGCGCCTATGTGCGGCGCGCTAATAATTTGCCGCTGCCTGAATGGCATCATCTCAATACCGGTGACCCTGAGTCGATCCACCGCGCTGGGGCCTCCGTCCGAGGGTGGACCATTTCAGAAGTTGATGCTGGCGATCTCGAATATCATATTATTGAGCCTGATGACTGACCTCACAGACCTTCTGGATATCGTGCGCAAACGCACGGTGCGACGGATGCGGCTTTCAGTTGATCCGCGAACGGGGCAGATCAGACTGACTTTGCCAGAGCGCGCGCCGCTTGGGCCCGCGCTCAAATGGGCAGAGGGACACCGCGGCTGGATCGAGACGCAGCGATCCAAGCTACCCGAGCCCTGGCCGATTATGCCAGGGATGCTCGTTCCCTATGCGGGCAAGGACTATTGGCTTGATTGGCTCGAATCCCATCCAAGAACGCCGCGTATCATGGGGGACATGATCTGCATTGGCGGTCCTTTCGAGGGGATGCCGGCAAGGCTGATGCGCTGGTTACGCCGTGAGGCCCGCACGGTTCTTGACCGTGAAACCCGGGAGATCGCAGCGCGTGGGGGGCACAGCGTCGGCAAAATTGGCGTGGGTGATCCGCGCTCGCGCTGGGGCAGCTGCTCGCAAGCAGGTGATATTCGCTATAGCTGGCGGTTAATCCTCGCTCCGGCTGACGTGCGGATCGCCACAGTGGCGCATGAAGTCGCGCACCGGCTTCATATGGATCATAGTCGCGCTTTTCACGCAGAGGTGAAACGCCTGTTAGGCCAAGACCCTAAAACGGCACGGCACTGGCTCAAGACCCACGGCGCGCGGCTTCACTGGTTTGGTTCGGGCGTGGGCTGCTCATAGGCCTGCGGCTTGATCGCATCTTCGATGAATTTTTGATCAAATTCCGGAGGCGGTTCGCCGCCCTGATCGGGAGCAATGGTGACAGGGTCAGGCGCTTGCGCAGCCCCTTGGTCAGCCGGATCGGGGAGGACGTCTTCAGGGGCCCTTTCGCCAATATAGCTGCCCTCCTCGTCTTCAAGCTTCCATTCGGGCAATTTCACGTTGGTTTCAAATTTCTCGATCGGCCGGTTTGCGGTCGCGGCGCGCATGAAAGTCGAAAAAGCGAGCGCTGGGGCCTTGCCGCCCTGCAATCCGCCAACAGGTTTCGAATCGTCGCGCCCCATCCAGACGCCCGTAGTGAGCCCACTTGAAAAGCCCAAGAACCAGCCGTCACGGTTCGACTGAGTCGTTCCCGTCTTGCCTGCCACGGGCCGCCCAATCTGCGCATTCTTGCCCGTTCCCGTGCTCACCGCTGATTGGAGAAGATCGGTCATTGCAGAGGCAACCCATGGTTCCAGCAATTGGGCGCGCGCCTTTGTTTTATGTTCATAGAGCAGCTTGCCTTTGGCCGTCACCACTTTGGTAATGCCATAAGGCGTCACAGCTTGGCCCTTAGCAGAGAGCACGGCAAAAGCGCGAGTCATGTCAATAACCCGAACATCAGACGTCCCGAGCACCATCGACGGCGAGGTGTTTATCGGCGTCGTAATGCCGAGCCTTCGCGCCATATTGGCAATGGCACCGGTGCCAACATCGGCCCCAATTTTCGCAGCGACGGTGTTGAGCGAAAAGGTGAAGGCGGTCCGCAAATTCACCTTGCCCGAATAATGGCCTGAAGAGTTTTTGGGCTTCCATCCGCCAATGTCAACGGGCTCATCAACCACCATCGTATCCGCGCTCTTTCCATCCTCGAGCGCTGCGAGGTAAACGAAAAGCTTAAAAGACGATCCTGGCTGGCGGATCGATTGCGTCGCTCGGTTGTAAATGGAGGTCACGTAATCCTTGCCACCAATCATCGCGCGCACAGCACCGTCTCGGTCGAGCGACACGAGTGCACCCTGCATATTGCCTGGCGTATGCGTTTTAATGGCCGTGTCTCCGGCGCGTTGCATCGCAAGATCAAGCGTTGTCCAGACGTCAATGGCCTCATCGGTTTCATCGATCAGTCCATCGAGCTGCGGGAGCGCCCAATCTGTGAAATAACGCACACTGTTTTGCGTCGGCTCGGTCGCAAGCTTAACCGCTGCGGGCTTAGCATTGGCGGCTTGTTCCGCCGTAATCTTCCCGGATTCTTGCATCGATTGCAGCACAACCCCAGCGCGCCCAATGGCGGCTTTGGCGTCTGCGGTCGGCGAATAGTTTGATGGTGCCTTCACCAACCCAGCGATGATCGCTGCCTCAGAAAGGCCGAGGGTTTTCGAAGGGTGATCAAAAAAGCGACGCGATGCCGCATCGATGCCATAAGCTCCGCCTCCAAAGTAAACGCGGTTGAGATAGAGTTCGAGGATCTCGTTTTTCGAGTATTTGACCTCCATCGCCATTGCGAGAATCATCTCACGGCCTTTGCGCGCAAACGTTTTTCGGTTGGTTAGGAAGATGTTGCGTGCCAATTGCTGTGTTATGGTTGACCCGCCTTGGAGCCACCGACCAACGCGGACCCTTTGGTAAAGCGCGCGGACCAAGCCAATGGGGTCGACGCCGGGGTGCACTCTGAAACGCTTG
>JBEGTP010000133.1:0-9166 GCA_041179365.1 Pseudomonadota bacterium | reverse complement strand
CGCTGTGGCGCTCCATATACTCGCTCATGTCAAACCGCTGGAGCGGAATGCCCATTATGCTCGCAAGTTGGCGCGCAACCTCGGTCTTTCCGACCCCCGTAGGGCCGGTGAATAAATAATTGCCGATGGGCTTATCGGGGTCGCGGAGCCCCGCACGCGCGAGCTTGATCGCACTCGAAAGCGCATCAATGGCATCATTTTGGCCAAAAACCACGCGCTTAAGATCATCGGTGAGTGTTGCGAGGGCTTTTTTATCGTCGCTTGAAACCGATTTCGGCGGGATGCGCGCCATTGTTGCGATGACCTGCTCAATTTCCTTGGGCGTGATCAGCTTTTTGCGCTTATTCTCGGGTACCAGCATCTGCATCGCGCCGACTTCATCAATCACATCGATGGCCTTGTCGGGGAGCTTGCGGTCATTGATGTAGCGCGCTGAGAGCTCAACGGCTGATTTGATCGCATCGGGTGTATATTTTACCTTGTGATGGTCTTCGAACGCCGACCGCAGCCCGGCGAGTATCTTGATCGTATCTTCAATCGTTGGCTCATTGACATCAATTTTCTGGAAGCGGCGCAAGAGGGCGCGATCTTTCTCAAAGTGATTGCGAAATTCTTTGTACGTCGTTGATCCGATGCAGCGGATTGACCCGCCCGAAAGCGCGGGCTTGAGCAGGTTTGACGCGTCCATTGCGCCGCCGCTTGTCGCACCAGCGCCGATCACGGTGTGAATTTCATCGATAAAGAGGATCGCGTCGGGCAGTTTTTCGAGTTCGTTCACAACGGCCTTCAGCCGCTCTTCAAAGTCACCGCGATAGCGCGTGCCCGCAAGAAGGGCCCCCATATCCAGCGAATAGATCACAGCGGGCTTGAGCACGTCGGGGACGCTGCCTTCGATTATTTTGCGCGCTAAGCCTTCTGCAATCGCGGTCTTTCCCACGCCAGGTTCGCCCACATAGAGTGGATTGTTCTTTGACCGGCGGCAAAGGATTTGCACCGTGCGATCAACCTCGGGACCACGACCAATCAGGGGATCAACTTTCCCCTTTCTCGCCTTTTCATTGAGATCGACGCAAAATTGCTTGAGCGCGCTTTCAGATTTTTTCCCGTCGCCCTTTTCTTTCTTTTCCTCAGGCTCATCGGCACCTTTGGGCTCGTGCTGCTCGGCGGCTTCGCTGCCCTTGCCAACGCCGTGGCTAATAAAGCTGACGGCATCAAGACGGCTCATATCCTGCTGTTGCAAGAAGTAGACTGCATAGCTTTCGCGTTCTGAAAAGAGGGCGACGAGCACGTTCGCGCCCGTCACTTCATCGCGTCCCGACGATTGCACATGCAAGATCGCGCGCTGGACGACGCGCTGAAAGCCGCTCGTGGGCGATGGATCGCTATCGCCTTGAACTTTGAGGGCCTCTAACTCTGTATCGAGATAGTGACTGACCGTTTCACGCAAATCATCGCATTCAGCGCCGCATGCCACCATAACTTTAGAGGCGTGCTCATCGTCGATTAGAGCCAGTAAAAGATGCTCCAACGTCGCATATTCGTGCTTGCGAGACGAAGCCGCAGCAAGGGCATTGTGTAACGTCGCCTCAAGTTCACGGGCAAATGATGGCATTATGACACTCCTTCTTTACCCCATGTCGGCGGTCGTAGCCCTGATATCAAGGGCCCTAGGCCGCCCATCAATTCTTAAATAGCGCATCAGCGCTTGCGCGGAAGTTAACCGAGCCTTGGATTTTTTTCTGAACGCGGTTCATTTCTAGTGCAAGAATTGCGACGCGCTCTTCCAATTCTTCGACGGAAAATGGATCGAGATCTTGCCGCGCAACCTGCACCAGCGGGTCTCCCGGGCGTTTCGCAAAGAGATCATCAAGGTCCATAGTTGACGAGTGTCCTGTGCAACCGCTTGGTTGTCAATATAGTCTGAAGTGCTTTGTCGCGTCAGCTGTGGATTGCCAGTCTCATTATCGCTGTGTCACGGCCACATGGGCAAGTTGACGTTGACGTTGCGCGACGTGTTGTTGATAGAGAGCCAGAAAAACAAGGGGTGCGACGATGAACCTGCCAGAGACAATGATCGCGATTGACCCAGCTGAGGCCGGGGCCCCCGAGGTTTTGAAAGCGGTTGAACGGCCCGTACCCGTGCCGGGCAAGGGGGAGGTATTGCTGCGTGTTGCTGCAGCGGGCGTCAATCGACCTGATGTCCTGCAACGGCGCGGCCTTTATCCGCCGCCGCCTGGCGCGTCGACGATCCTTGGACTTGAAGTCGCGGGGGAGGTTGTCGCCGTGGGCGATGGCATAGATGCGGCCCTCATCGGCCAGCGCCTGTGCGCACTTGTTTCTGGCGGCGGCTATGCCGAATTTTGCGTGGCACCGCTCGGGCAGTGTCTTTCGATACCGCCCGCGCTCTCGATGATAGAGGCTGCCGCGCTCCCCGAAACGCTCTTCACCGTTTGGACGAATGTTTTTGAGCGGGCTTATGCGGTGGAAGGCGATACGATCCTTGTTCACGGCGGCACATCGGGCATTGGCACGATGGCGATCTCACTGTGCAAGCTCTTTGGCCTTACGGTTATTGTGACCTGCGGCACGGACGCCAAGTGCGCTGCAGCAACGGCGCTCGGGGCGGATTACGCGATCAACTACCAGACCAAAGATTTTGTGGCGGAGGTCTTAGCGTTTACAAATGGCAAAGGCGTCAACGCTGTACTCGATATGGTTGGCGGCGATTATGTGGCGCGCAATCTGCAATGCATGGCAGAAGACGGACGGCATGTGACGATTGCCGTCCAACGCGGCGTGACGGCTGAAATCAATATCGCTGCGGTCATGGTCAAACGCCTGACGTTGACCGGCTCAACCTTGCGCGCACGGCCCGCTAGCTTCAAGCGCTTGGTTGCAGATGAGCTTGAACGCCATGTTTGGCCACATGTCGAGGCGGGGGCGCTCAAGCCCGTTATCGACAAAATATTTCCGCTACAGGATGCGGCGGCGGCGCACGCGCGGATGGAGGCGGGAGACCATGTCGGGAAGATCGTTTTGGTGACTTAATAAAGGAGTGATCTCCTGTTTGAATAATCAAGGCTGAAGACGCCCCTTGCTCTGGTCTCTATCGCGGTATAAGGGCAGAGCGTAATTCCCGGCCGCTCCTTAAACGGGGCGGCCCTTCTTTTTTTCGGAGATGATTTGTGGCCCAGCCGCTCATGCCTCATGCGACCGCTTCCTGGCTCGTTGACAACACCGCGCTTTCATTTGCGCAGATTGCTTCTTTTTGCGGGCTTCATATTCTAGAAATTCAGGCGATCGCTGACGATACAGCGGCAACCAAATTGACGGGGCGGGATCCGATCCGCGCCAATGAGCTCACTTTGGCTGAAATTGAAAAGGGTCAGGCCGATCCGAACTATGAACTGAAGATGTTTCGCGAGCCCGAAGGGGCACTGCGGACCAAGGGGCCGCGCTACACGCCGGTCTCAAAGCGTCAAGACAAGCCCGATGGCATTGCGTGGATCATTCGCAACCATCCCGAAGTGTCAGATGGCCAAATTGGCAAGCTCATAGGCACGACGCGCACGACGATTCAGGCCATTCGTGATCGCTCGCATTGGAATATCGCCAACATTTCGCCCAAAGATCCGGTAACGCTCGGCCTCTGTTCGCAGCGCGAGCTTGATGCAATTGTTGCCAAGGCCGCAAAAATGAAGGGCATCCAGGCGCAAGAGGACGCGCGTCTTGACGGCGATCGCGCAGCGCTGATTGAAGAATTGCGCGCTGAACGCACCGCAGCGAATTTGGCAACCGAAGCAGCGCTCGCAGTCGAAGCGGCCGCTGCGGCAGCGGCAGAGCAGGCCAAGCCCGAATGAGCGAAGCGTCACCTGACGCTTCCCTAACTGCTGATGATAGTTTCACCGAAACGAGCGCGGCAGGTTTAACCTATCCGTGGGGCACCTCCTCTCCTAGCGCTGGCGAAACGATCCGCATCGCGGACGGCATTAGTTGGGCGCGCTTGCCAATGCCGGGTTCGCTTGGGCATATCAACACGTGGCTGCTTGACGATGATTGCGGCGTCGTTGCAGTCGATACCGGGCTCATGCTGAGCACTTGCAGCGACGCGTGGAAAGCGTTGTTCGCGGGCGCTCTAAAGGATGTTCCGCTTTCACGCGTTTTGTGTACGCACCTCCACCCTGATCATGTTGGTCTTGCCGGATGGCTGTGTAAGCAATTCGACGTACAGCTCTGGATGACACGCGGTGAATGGCTAACAGCGCGCATGCTGACGGCCAAGACCGATGGTGAGACCCCAAACGAGGTGATACAGAGTCAGATAACGGCTGGCTGGTCTGAAGGCGAGATCGAAGCGCAAAGAGCCGTCGGCTGGGCCCGTTTTGGGAAGGTCGTTTATCCCATGCCGATCGCCTATCGCCGGATTGTGGATGGAGACATGCTCGCGATGGGTAACCACATGTGGCGCGTTGTGGTTGGTTCCGGCCATAGCCCTGAGCATGCCTGCCTCCTCAATGAAAAAAGCGGCGTTCTTGTCTCCGGCGATCAGGTGCTTCCGCGGATCAGCTCCAACGTATCGATTAATGTCTCTGAGCCTGAGGCCAATCCGTTAGGAGAATGGCTCGCGTCAATTGATAAGCTCTTGATGCTGCCCGATGATCTGTTGGTCTGTCCGGCGCACGGGGAGCCCTTTACCGGCTTACACACGCGGCTCGTTGCGCTGCGCGACGAACATCACGGTCGACTGGACCGGGTCGTTGAGGCTCTGGCGAAGCCGCACCGCATCGTCGATTGCTTTGGACTGTTGTTCAATCGCGCGATTACAAACGAACACCGGGAGCTTGCGACAGGAGAAGCGCTGGCGCACTTGCGTTACCTTGAGCGTCAGGGCCGGGTCGCCAGATCCATTGAAAGCGGTGTCCACTGGTATCAGGCCGTTTGAGGCAGCGCCCAATGAATGGGAGCACGGCCCTGATTGACTATGAATTCATTGGCCTTCGAAAAATGTTTGCAGCCATGAAATCCATGATACGCGGAAAGCGGAGACGGATGCGCGGCTTTAAGGACAAGGTGACGGTCCGTATCGACGAACGCCCCCTTCTTTTGGGCGTAAGCCCCCCAAAGCATGAAGACCACCGGCTCTGCCCGCGCATTGACAAGGCGAATGATGGCATCAGTAAACGGCTCCCACCCCTTGCCTTGGTGCGAAGCGGGTTGTCCTTGCTCAACAGTCAACACGCTATTGAGGAGGAGGACGCCTTGTCTGGCCCAGCTTTCAAGAAAGCCATGCCTTGCGCGCGGAATACCTAAATCAGCTTCCAACTCTTTGTAAATGTTCACCAAAGAAGGGGGCACGCGGACCTCTGGCGGCACACTAAAGCAAAGGCCGTGCGCCTGGCCGATGCCGTGGTAGGGATCTTGCCCCAAGATGACGACCCGCACTTGATCCAGCGGCGTCAGCTCGAGCGCGCGAAAATATTGATCGTCCTTGGGAAAAATTGCGGCTCCCTTGGCCGTTTGCTCAAGGAGAAAGTCCTTGAGCGCTCGCATCTGCGCACTCGCAAAAGCTTCGGCAAGCGGCATTTTCCAGCTCGGATGAAGGCGGATCGACTCAAGCATTGTGGTGAACACTTTATGCCTGAACAGAGGGGTTTATCCAAGAAGCCCTTAAAGGCTCCAATAGGTTATGCCAGCGGGAACGTCCTTTGGTTCGATCCTCGATTTGACGTCAATCAAAATTCCAGGACGCTTGATTCGATTGAAGAGTGAATCCCCAAGGGCCGCATAATCGGCATGACTGACGGCGTAGATCAAAACGTCCAAATCCGTCAGCGTTTCAAGTGGTGCAATCGCAAGGCCGTACTCATGCTGGGCTTCCTGAGCATTGGCGTAGGGGTCATGCACCAACGCCTCGATCCCGTAGTCTGCAAGCTCTTTGAGAATGTCGGGCACTTTCGAGTTGCGGAGATCAGGCACGTCTTCTTTGAACGTCAGGCCAAAAACACCGACACGGGCCCCGTGCACTGGCTTATCCGCCGCGATCAAAAGCTTGATGATTTTCTGCGCAATGTGTGCGCCCAATTGGTCGTTAATGCGGCGCCCTGAAAGAATGACCTCGGGGTGATAGCCCATCTTTTCAGCAGCAGATGTAAGGTAATAGGGATCAACGCCAATGCAGTGGCCGCCAACAAGGCCCGGTGTGAAGCGCAGGAAATTCCATTTCGTTCCCGCTGCGTCCAGCACGTCCTTCGTCCGAATGCCCATCTTGTCAAAGATGAGTGCAATTTCATTCATTAGGGCGATGTTGATGTCTCGCTGCGTGTTCTCGATCACCTTTGCAGCTTCGGCCACCTTGATCGAGGGCGCGATATGCAATCCCGCGTCGATGATCGCACCGTATACGGCAATGACACGTTCGAGCGCCGCTGGGCAATCGGCTGAAACGATCTTGGTGATGGTCTCTAACCGGTGCTCTTTATCGCCAGGGTTGATCCGCTCAGGCGAATAGCCAAGGAAAAAGTCCTGCCCATGTTTGAGCCCCGAGACGGTTTCAAGGATAGGCTTGCAGAAATCTTCGGTCACGCCGGGGTAGACGGTCGATTCAAAAACAACGACTGCGCCTTTTGCGAGCACTTTACCGATCAATTCGCAGGCACTGCGCACCGGCGTCAGATCAGGGCGGCGGTCGTCGTCAATCGGTGTTGGGACCGTTACAATGTAAAAGGACTTGCCGGCGAGTGACGCAGCGTCTTGGCTAAATGTGAGCGTTGATTGCGCGAGTTCAGCATCGGTGATTTCGCCCGTCCAGTCATGGCCGCCAGACAGTGCTTTCACACGCCGCTCTGAAATGTCAAAGCCAGTGACGCCTTCAAACTTTTGGGCGAGCCGAACCGCGACGGGCAGGCCCACATAGCCGAGGCCAATGACGGCGATATTTTCGTTACGCATATGATTGAGTTCCGGTATTTTCGTCAAGTAAAGGGGAGAGAAAGGTTTTGTACCAAGGCATGGCGGCCTTGAGCCCCGCCTTCAAGTCATGGCTTGGCACATAGCCGAGCGCGTTCATCGCATGGCTAATATCAGCCTGAGAATGCCGGACATCACCTGCGCGGAAAGGCGCAAATTCCGCAGATTTTCTATAATCGGTGCCATTTTCGCGGAGGCTATCAACCAGCATTTGAAAAAGCTGATTGAGGCTTGTTCGTTCTCCGACGGCGACGTTGAAGACATCCGCTACGCTTGGCTGCTGTTTGAGCGCGGCAAGAATGTTCGCCTGCACCGCATTCTCAACAAAACAAAAGTCGCGGCTCGTTTCTCCGTCACCGTTGATTGTAACATTTTCGTCACTGAGCATGGCTTTGATCCACTTCGGGATGACTGCGGCATACGCGCCTTCAGGGTCTTGCCGCTTGCCAAAGACATTGAAGTAACGAAGGCCAGTCGCCGCCCGGCCATACGTGCGCGCGTAGACATCGGCGTAAAGCTCATTGGCAAACTTGGTCAAAGCGTAGGGAGAGAGCGGCCGTCCGATTCGGCTCTCGATTTTGGGTAAATTTGGTTCATCACCGTAAGTGGAACTTGATGCGGCATAGACGAACCGCTCGACGTTTGCTTTGCGTGCACAATCGAGTGTTGTCAAAAAGCCAGTGATATTGACATCATTGGTCGTCAATGGGTCTGCAATTGAGCGCGGAACAGAGCCAAGCGCCGCTTGGTGGAGCACGTGCGTTACACCCGCCATAGCCCTATCCATGCCAGCGCCGTCGCGGATGTCGGTCGCCCTAAAGTCAAGCCTGGATGCGTTTTCTCCGCCGACTGCGCTCACCACTTCATCGATGTTGTATTGATGGCCGGTCGCAAAATTATCAACAGCACGCACCGCTTCGCCCGCGCTCAGCAAAGTCTCAACGATGTTGGAGCCGATGAAACCCGCTGCGCCCGTCACAAGCCAAAGCCGCTTGGTATCAGCGCTTTGGCGCAGCGTTTCAAGCAGGGCGGCGCTCGTCATTCAGTGTCCTTTTTCGCAGCGGAAAAGACCCGCGGTTACAGGTCACTCCGGATAGTGCCCGATGCCCTCATAATCCAACACAATTAAAAACTGGTTTGCACGATACTTTATCAATTCGGTGAAACGACAGGCGTTGGTCGACCGATCGAATGATAGTCCAGCCCCGCTTCAACCGCCGCAATCGGTACGATGCAATTGCGGAAGTCAAAGAGTGTCGGATGCCGCATTCCTTTGGCAATGCGCGACAGGTCGAGCGAACGGAATTCATCCCACTCCGTGATGATGACAGCCGCGTCAGCCCCTTCGCAGGCCGCATAGGCATCGGAAGCATAACGGACACCGTTTAGCAGTTTTTCAGCTTCAGCCTGCCCGATCGGGTCATAGCCGACGACTTCGTGGCCACTCGCTTGGAGTGTTTCGATAATGTCGATCGACGGCGAGTCTCGCATATCGTCGGTGCCGGGTTTAAAAACGAGGCCAAGAACGGCAATACGCTTTGCGCCTCCGCCTGAAAGACTGGAAACGATGCGCTGTCCCAAGGCTTGTTTCCGAGCAATGTTCGATTGAACCACAGTGCGAACAATCGACATGTCGACGCCTACTGTTTCAGCCGTTTTCACCAAGGCGAGCGTATCCTTTGGTAAGCATGAGCCGCCATACCCTGGCCCCGCCGCCAGATATTTTGGCCCAATTCGGTCATCAAGGCCGAGACCGTGCGCAACATCCAATACATTAGCGCCCATCGCTTCACACAGGTTACTGACTTCGTTGATGAAGGCAATTTTTGTCGCAAGAAACGCATTCGCTGCATATTTCGTCATCTCGGCCGTGCGACGGTCGGTTGACATGATTACATCATTTTTGTCTTTAAAGGTCGCGTAAAGTGCCTCAGTGACCGCCTGACCATGCGCGTCGTTCGCCCCGATGATGATCCGATCAGGGAATTGAAAATCGAGGACGGCCGAGCCTTCGCGCAAAAACTCTGGATTGGACACCACGCTGGGCGAAAAGCCTGGGCTTTCCTCAGCTATGAGCGCTTCGATCAAATCGCCTGTCCCAACCGGCACGGTCGATTTCGTGATCAGGATTGTCGACGGGTTGATGTGCGGGATAACCTCACGCACGGCTGCAAAAAGATAATTGAGATCAGCATGGCCG
>JBEGTP010000132.1:0-45091 GCA_041179365.1 Pseudomonadota bacterium | reverse complement strand
GCGACAAGCGCGCGGATCGGAAAGTCGAGAAAGTCACGGCCTCCCGGCTCGCTCTCCTCAGCGGCTCTAACGCTGCCATCGCCGTCAAGGAAGAGCGCAAAAAGATGTTCATGCGCGGCGGACAGGCGTCGCGCTGCGAAGGATTGGACGAAGCGGTGCCAGCCAAGATGGTCGCCGCGCGTGAACGAAGGCCGCATGCCAGTCTTCCCTTGCCACATGCAGCGAGATTGACCGCAACTTGCCGGGCCGCGCAACCCAAAGCCAATCCATTTTGAAGCGAATGCCGCGCGGCTTGATGCGCAGAGCCTTGCCAAATACAGGATCACGGTTAGGAGAGAGTTTGATGCGTGCCTATCTAGACCTTTTGGCTAAAATCCTTGCAGAAGGGACCCCCCAAGCCGACCGGACGGGCGTTGGTACGCTTTCGGTTTTTGGGCATCAAATGCGGTTTGACCTCGCAAAGGGCTTTCCGCTCCTCACCACGAAAAAGCTCCATATCCGATCAATCCTGATCGAGCTTCTTTGGTTTTTGCGCGGCGATACCAACGTAGCTTGGCTGCGCGAGAATAAAGTAAGCATCTGGGATGAGTGGGCGGGTGAAGATGGTGATCTTGGCCCGGTATACGGCAAGCAGTGGCGCAACTGGCAAGGCGCTGACGGCGTATCGGTTGACCAGATTGCGGCCCTAATTGATCAGATCAACACGAACCCCGCCTCGCGCCGGCTGATTGTGAGTGCGTGGAACCCGGCGGAGCTGCCGCAAATGGCCCTCGCGCCGTGCCACTGCCTGTTTCAAGCCTATGTCGCGAACGGCAAGCTTTCGCTTCAGCTTTATCAAAGGTCGTGCGATGTTTTTCTCGGCGTGCCGTTCAACATTGCCTCTTACGCGCTCTTGACCCATTTGCTCGCCGATCAATGCGGGCTCGCGGTGGGTGATTTTATTTGGACCGGCGGCGATTGTCATCTTTACTCCAATCATCTTGAGCAAGCGCGGCTCCAGCTCACCCGCGAACCCGGGCCGCTGCCTTCGCTCGCGATCAAGCGCCGCGCGGACAGTATCGATACTTATAGTTATGAGGATTTTGAGATAAACAGCTATAGCGCTTTGCCGCATATTGCGGCACCGGTGGCGGTATGAACCACCCCGAAATCACCCTCATCCTCGCGCGCGCAGACAATGGCATTATCGGTCAGGCAGGCGCCCTGCCGTGGCACATCCCAGCTGATCTGCGCCGCTTCAAGCAAATCACGATGGGCGCGCCAATGATCATGGGGCGCAAGACTTTTGACAGTCTGCCCGGCTTGCTTCCGGGGCGGCGGCACATCGTCATCACCCGCAGCACGACATGGGATGAAGACGGCGCTGAGGTTGTCCATTCGCGCGAAGAGGCGCTCCGCATTGCAAACGCCCCGCATGTTTGGATCATTGGGGGGGCAGAAATCTACGGGCTGTTCCTCGCGCAGGCGGACCGGATCGAGCTGACCGAGGTTCACCTCTCGCCTGACGGCGATACCATGGCGCCCGATTTTGGGGCCGACTGGCGCGAGATTGCGCGTGAAAGCGTTTCGGCGCAAGGCGACCTTCCGGCGTTTGACTGGGTCACATTGCGGCGGTGAGCCCTTGGACGGCGCGGCCTTGAACGCCTTAAGTATTTGGCTATAGCACGCCTATGCAGCGACTTGACGGCCATGCGCCCCTCCCTGATGCGTTCCGAGGCAGTGTTGTCGCGCTGGGGAATTTCGATGGTTTCCACAAAGGACATCAGGCCGTTGTTGGCCGGGCTGTAGCGCGCGCCAAGGCGCACGGCGTGCCTGCACTCGTAGCGACCTTCGACCCGCACCCGATGCGCTTTTTCAAGCCTGACACACCGCCATTCCGTTTGACGACGCTCGATCAACGCGCGCGCCTTTTTGGCGCAGCGGGGGCCGATGCGATGATTGTTTATGGTTTTGATGGCGCGCTCGCGGCGCTGTCGGCTGAGGCGTTTGCGCAAACACATCTCGCGGCTTTCTCGGCAGTTGTGACCGGCGAAGACTTTACATTTGGCCAAAGACGCGGCGGCAATGTTCAAATCCTTGCCGAACTCGGCACGCGCTATGGCTTTGAAAGCGAGGCCGTATCGCCCGTGAGCGACGGCGAGGTGATTTCATCGAGCCGCATTCGCGCGGCGTTGCAGGCGGGCGATTGTGCGACGGCGGCTGCTTTGTTGACGCGGCCCTTCGCGGTCGAAGGCATGGTGCAGCACGGTGATAAGCAGGGACGGTTGCTCGGCTTCCCCACCGCCAATATCGACATGGGGGCCTATCTGCGTCCGCGCTACGGTATTTACGCTGTAAGGGGGCGGCTTGCTGATGGTCGCGTGCTCGACGGCGCGGCGAACCTTGGCATCCGACCGCAGTTTGACCCCCCTAAAGAGTTGCTTGAGCCCTATTTTTTCGATTTTGCCGAAGATCTTTACGGGCAAACCATCGAAGTTGCGTTCCATGCGTTTCTGCGCGGAGAGGCGAAGTTTGATAGCCTTGACGTGCTCACCGCGCAGATGGACAAAGACTGCCAAGCCGCGCGCGCCATTCTGCGTGATGTTGCTTAGCGCACCAACGCACCGTCGCACTAAGCCGCGCTTGCAATAACCTGACGCATCCGCGCCAAATAGCGCGCGAGGACATCAATTTCTATGTTGACGGCGTGCCCGACGCTCAAAGCACCAAATGCGGTGACCGACCAAGTGTGCGGGATGATGTTGAGACCAAAAGTCGCGCTGCCATCGGGATTGTCGACGACGCTATTCACCGTGAGCGAGACACCATCAACGGTGACCGACCCCTTTGGCGCAATGTAGGGAGCGAGGTCGCTTGCCACGCGAATGTCGACGCGGTGCGAATCGCCGTCGGGAGCAAGTGCTGTGACTTCGCCGACGCCGTCCACATGGCCTGTCACGATATGGCCACCAAGCTCATCGCCAATCTTGAGTGCGCGTTCGAGATTGAGGGCGCGGCCCAAGGCCCAGCCGCCCGATGCGGTTTTCGAGAGCGTTTCGGCAGACGCATCCACCGCAAACCAATCCGCGCCCTTATCGACAACCGTCAGGCAGCAGCCCGAACAGGCGATCGACGCGCCGAGCGTGACCGACGCCATGTCGTAGCGACACGCAATGCGCAGACGCAGGTCGCCGCGTTGTTCGGTGTTGGTGATCGTTCCAATATCGGTGATGATGCCGGTAAACATGCGGGGCCCTTTTTCTACTTTAAGCAGGCGTCGTAAACCTCAAGCGTGTCGCTGCCAAGCGTGCGCCGATCGGTTTGACGCCAGCGACCATGCGCAGCAGCGAGGGTATCGAGCCCAATGTCGCCGAGCGCCGCAAGGCCAGCGCCGATGAGGATCGGGGCCCGGTAGAGAAGAATTCGGTCCACAAGCCCTGCTTTCAGGAAAGACGCCGCCGTCTGTGCGCCGCCCTCGACCAAAAGATAGTCGCCCGCGTTGAGCTGATACACCTGCTCAGGCGCGGCGAGCGCTTGCCAACCGCCGGGCGCTGCGCCGCGGGTTAAAACCAATCGGGCTGGCGTGCGGCTTTCCAGCCCCGGCAAGCGTACATCGAGCGTCGGTGCGTCAGCGTCGAGCGTGCCGCGCCCGACAAGGATCATGCTTGACCGGGCGCGTTCAAGATGCGCGTGCGCGCGCGCGGGTGCGCCGGTGATCCACTGGCTCTCGCCGTTTGCGCGGGCAATACAGCCATCGAGAGAGGTGGCCAATTTAAGCGTAATAAAGGGACGACCGCGTTCGCGCAGCTTTAGCCAACCCGCCATTGCGGCGCTTGCTTCTGACGCCAAGACGCCTGTCTCAACGGCGATCCCTGCCGCCTTGAGCCGCGCCAGTCCCGCACCGTGTGTGCGTGGATCGGGGTCCTTGAGCGCCACGACGACGCGCGTTAAGCCTGCCGCGATCAGACTGTCTGCGCAGGCCGCGCCGCGCGCGCTCTGGTGGGCGCAAGGTTCAAGCGTCACATAGGCAGTTGCGCCCTTTGCGTCTCCACCGCCACTGCTTGCCTGAGCAATTGCCATCGCTTCAGCATGGGGGCGCCCGCTCAATTGGGTCCAGCCGCGTCCGATAACGCGCCTTGCGCGCACGATTACACATCCGACATTGGGGTTGGGGCCCGTCAGCGCCCGCCCGCGCGCACAGAGTGCAATCGCGGCGGCCATCCAGCGTGCTTCTTCAGATGGGTTTGCGCCCGCGTGGGTCACAGACCCCATTTCTTCATCGCCTTGTCAATTTCCACGATATTTTTGCGCGCGCGTTCCTGATCGGCCTTGGCTTTGGCGGTGCGCGCGGCGAAATCCTTGGCGCGGGCATCATGAAAGGCCCTGATCTTACTGTCATCGAACCCGCGCGGCATATCCATGCGGATATAGGTGACTTCAGGCGGAACATACGGCACTTCTTTGCTTCCCAGCAAAAAAAGCATCACAAAAAAAGCAGGAATGGCGAGCGCGAGTCCGGCAAAAACCCATTTGTGCGTCTCGGTGTTGCGTATAAAGCTTCGCAAATCGGAATAGGCTTCCGAAGGCCAAGCGGGACGCGGAAAAAAGGATTTGCTCATCGCCGCGCTATAGCGCCGCGCGCGCGAACTTGCCATAGCAACGCAACGGTCCGATACGCTAAGGGTTGATATGAAAAAACTGATCGCTGCATTGCTCCTCGTCGCTGGTCTCGGCGCGGGTTGGTTTTATGCGTCTCCGCTCTGGACGTTGAAGGCGATGTCTGATGCTGCAAAGGCCAAGGATGCAGCGGCATTGACGGGTTATATCGATTTCCCCGCGCTCAAAGCGGATGTGAAGGGAGATTTGACCAAGCGGTTTGGCGCAGAAATCGCCAAGGAACAGGCAAGCATGGGCGGCTTTGGCGCGTTGCTCGGCGGCGCAATCGTCGATGGATTGGTCGACAAGATTGTTTCTCCAGCGGGGCTAACGGCGCTCTTTGCCTTGCAAGCCAAGCGCGCGGACGGCAGCACAAGCCCGCAATCCGAAAAAGAGGCTTATACGGTTGATCGCATCGGCCTTTCGGAGTTTCACGTTCAGATTAAGGGGCAGGAAGGGCAAATGATCTTCCACCGCGCGGGCTTCGGCTGGAAGCTGGCGGGCATTGACCTGCCCATCCTAAAGGATACCCGCCCCACACCCTAGCGCCTCGGCCGAGCGCGTGAGCAGACCGTCTGCATCGGGACTCTTTTGAAGCGCGCTGCGCTAGGGCCCTTGTGCGGCCCGTGACGCCCTGTTGGAAATCATTTGGCTACCCATGTAGCCGAGCAGGGTCCAACACCCTTTAGGCGGCTCCCAAAGCGCTCTAAAGGCGTCTTTATCGTTCTGCCTTTCTCTCGCTTGTTCATCGCTAGAGGGCTGGGGCCGGGAATCCGCTATTTGACAAGCTGGGGAAAAAGCACCTTGAGCGCACGGATTTTGGGTGCATCCCAGCGAACAATATAGCCGTAATTTGGGTTACGCCGTGCAAAATCTTGATGATAGGCTTCAGCAGGAAAGAAGCGCCCACTTTCAAGGCGCGTCACGATTGCACGCGGAAAGATTTTCGCGCGGTCGAGCTGGGCAATATACGCCGTCGCAATTTGACGCTGGAGAGCATTTTGCGGAAAAATCGCTGAGCGGTAGCTTGGTCCGGTGTCGGGGCCCTGCCGGTTGCGCTCGGTTGGGTTATGCGCGACGGAGAAATAGACCCGCAAGAGCGTTGCATAGCTCACCACGCGAGGGTCATAGTGGATTTGAACGGCTTCGGCATGGCCTGTGGTTTCCGTTGAAACCTGATCATAGGTCGCGGTCGTAGACGCGCCACCCGCGAAGCCCGAGACCACAGATTTGACGCCCTTCATCTCCTCAAAGACCGCTTCCATGCCCCAGAAACACCCTCCGGCGAGCACGGCGACGGCGCTTGTTCCCGGTTCAGCGGGGCTGACAGCGGCAGCGGGCACGCCAACGGGCGGAGCGGCGTCACAGCTTGTGATGAGCGGAAGACTGACCAGTCCAGCGATGAGCGCGGTAAGGATGCGGTGCGCGCTCATGCCGGCACAAACCGAAGCGCGACGCCGTTGATGCAATAGCGCTTGCCGGTCGGCTTTGGCCCATCGTCAAAAACATGGCCTTGGTGGCCGCCGCACCGGTTGCAATGGACCTCAGTGCGTGTCGCGCCAAACTGCGAATCGGTTTTGCTGCCAATCGCCTTTGAGAGCGGTTGCCAAAAGCTCGGCCAGCCCGTTCCACTATCGAATTTTGTCGTTGAACTGAAAAGCGGCAGGGCGCATCCGGCGCATGCGAAAGTGCCGCGACGGTGCTCGGTGTTGAGCGGGCTGGTAAACGGGCGTTCGGTCGCTTCGTGGCGCAGCGTTTGATAAGCCGCAGGTGAAAGTGTCGTTTTCCACTGCGCATCGCTGAGTGAATAGGCAAAAACCTCAGGCTTTGCCGCCACATTCTTGCACGCGGCGAGGCTAACGATCAGTGTTGATCCGCCCAAGATCATGGCTCTTCGTGTCGTGTTCATCGGTCAGCTCCGTGTGATGGTTCAACAGCGCATTCGCGTTAGCTTGGCAAAAGGTTTCACTTGTTACGGCGCAAAAAGCGAGAGGGCTTGGGAAAGGTCAGCAATAAGATCATCGGGGTCTTCGAGGCCAATTTGCAGCCTAATACCGGGGCCCGCCGCAGTCCAAGGGACTGCCGTTCGGTAGCGCGCCGGGTCCGAAGGTACCGCAAGGCTCTCAAAGCCGCCCCAGCTGTAACCAATACCAAAGTGATGGAGCGCATCAATTACGGCGTCGCGCTGGGCCTCGGCCCCGCCGTTGAGGATGATGCTAAACAGGCCCGATGACCCGTTAAAATCTCGCTGCCATACCGCATGGCCTGGGCAATCGGGGAGCGCCGGATGGAGCACGCGGGCGACTTGCGGCTGTGCTTTGAGCCAATGTGCGATCTTGAGCGCACTCGCTTGATGCTGTTGCATCCGGACATGGAGGGTCCGCAGCCCGCGCAGCGCAAGCCAGCAATCGTCGGCGCCGACATGATGACCGAGCTGCTGCGCTGTTTTGCGCAAGGCAGGGTAGTGCGCGGCGCTCGCCGTCACAGACCCGATCATGGCATCGCTATGACCGACGATATATTTTGTGCCCGCAATAATCGAAAGATCAACGCCGTGCGCCATGGCCGAAAAGAAGAGCGGCGTCGCCCAAGTATTGTCGAGCACGGTTGCAATATGCTTTGCCTTCGCCACCGCGACAATGGCGGGAACATCCTGCACCTCAAAGCTGTGGCTGCCCGGCGATTCCATAAAGATCGCACGCGTCTTGTCGGTCACGAGGTCCGCGATGCCGCTACCAATAAGCGGGTCGTAATAAACGGTCTCAACGCCGAAGCGCGAAAGGAAGCCGTCGCAAAAGCTGCGTGTCGGATCATAGGCATTGTCTGTCATCAGCAGCGAGTCGCCGGGCGAAAGCAAGCAGAGCAGCGCCCCCGTAACTGCGGCGACGCCAGAGGGATAAAGCATCGTTCCGTGTGCACCGGGCTCAAGTTCGGTCAAGGCCTCGGCGAGCGCCCACTGCGTAGGCGTTCCGCGCCGCCCGTAAAAAAAATCGCCGTCTTTGTTTGAAAGATTACCAGCTTTAAGGCTTTTCACATCGTCATAGAGAATGGTGGACGCGCGCCAGACGGCGGGATTTACAATCGGCCCGGTCCAGGCCGGGCGGCGGCCCGCGGTTACGACTTGCGTTGCTGGTTTGGTTTTTTTAGGCATCATGCCAGCGCTCTAGCCTTTTGCCTCGGCCCTGTCCAAGGGGCGAAAGGCTGAAACAAGATGACAGGCGGCGCACCAATGCATAAAGATTTTGATGCGCACGCGTCTTTTTGAGGTCAATCAAATGCTCAAGTTCTTGTCTTATGCGATCACGTTTGTTGCGGTCACGGCGGGTGCGAGTATCCCGGGATGGGCGTTCGACTCGAGTTCAGTTGGCGACTGGACAGTAAGCCGGTCGAGCGACGGGCTTTGCGGCGCGGTTGCGCGGGTGATGCAAAAGCGAACGCTCTTCATGATCGTTGAACCCGACGGGGGCAATAGCGGCGGTTTTGCCATTGTCAGCCTCGATTCAGCAGCGCTGGTTGGCCAAGAAACGAAGATTGATTTGACGCTCGGAACCAAGCCCCAATCGCGCCAAGCGTTCATCATTCCCGATTCGCAGTCGCTTGCGCTTTATGTGCCTTATGATGTGGCGGGAGAGATGAACTTGATCCCAGATCAAGTCATCGTTGAAGCCCGTGTTGAAGGAAAAATCGTTTTCAGCATGGCACTGACCGATTTTAAGGCGGCCAAAGCCTTGTTTGATGCCTGTATGGCTGAGCCCAAGCCTAAACCCTAAACCCTGAACCAGAACCAAGTTCTTCCTGCGGCTGAAGTGGCTGGACAGCGCGCGCTGGCGCGTTAACAAAGCGACATGACGATGAAACACCTTGGCCAAGCGAGCGCGCTGCCCGCCAGCCCTTCCGAAGCCGTGCTCGACTTTCCGCCAAACCCACGCGTCGGTACGCAATATCTGGTGCGCTTTGTATGCCCGGAATTTACGTCGCTCTGCCCGGTAACAGGCCAGCCCGATTTTGCGCATCTGGTGATCGACTATGTTCCGGGCAAAACGATTGTTGAATCAAAAGCGCTCAAGCTTTTTCTCGGCGCGTTTCGTAATCATGCGGCTTTTCACGAGGATTGCACCATCGGCATTGCGCAGCGGCTGGTGGCTGAAATGAAGCCCATCTGGCTTCGGATCGGCGGCTATTGGTATCCACGCGGCGGCATTCCAATTGACGTTTTCTGGCAGACAGCGGCTCCGCCTGCTGATCTCTGGGTGCCCGATCAAGGCGTCCCCCCGTACAGAGGGCGCGGATAAAAACAACGTGGTCTGGACCGGCTTTGGAGAGAAAAAGGCCTAGTGCCAGTCTCCCGCTGCGGCCATCCAAAGGCTGACAGCGGCAAGCGCCGCGGTTTCGGCGCGCAGGATGCGCGGCCCGAGTGAAATCCCAATCGCTTGCGGCACAGCGCAAATGAGGGCGCGCTCTTCAGCGGTAAACCCGCCTTCGGGCCCAATGAGGATAGCGGCCGGACCAGCGTGTTCCGCGACTGCGTCGGGCATCGCGATCCCGCCCGTTTCATCGGCAAAGAAAAGCGTTCGCGCTTCGGGCCAGGTTTTGAGCAGCGCCGCAAGTTTGACTGTATCTCCGAGGCGCGGCAGCGTGGTGCGCCCGCATTGTTCTGCGGCTTCGATCATGTGTGCGCGCAAGCGGTCGGTCTTGAGCTTGTCGATGATTGTCCGCTGCGTCACGACCGGAACCAAGCGGGCAACGCCAAGCTCACAGGCTTTTTCGGCAACCCAGTCAATCCGTGCTTTCTTGATGGGGGCGACGATGAGCCATAGATCGGGCACGGCCTCGCGCGGGCGGAGCAAGCCGGTTACGCGCACAATCAAATCTCGCTTTCCAACAAGCGCCACTTCGGCGAGCCATTCGCCGGTCTGATCGTCGAAAAGCTTGACCGGTGCGCCAGTTTTGAGCCGCATGACCGAGAGGAGGTAATGCGCTGACCCGCCATCGATTCGGCGCTCCTCGCCTTCGCTCAGTGGGTCCTCGACAAAAAGGCGTGGGCAGCTTTCGGGTGGCCAAGAGGGCGTAGCAGTCATAAAGACAGCCTAGCATGACAGCCGAGCCCTCCGAAACAGCAATTGTTCCCGACACGCAATATCGCGGGCTGGTCGGGCTTCTTCCAACTCCGCTGAAGCCCTTCGCGCTTCTCGCTCGCTTTGATCGGCCGATTGGCTGGTGGCTGCTTTATTGGCCGTGTCTTTACGGCCTCGGCCTTTCGGGTGGCCTTCGCACCCATTGGCCGCTTGCGCTCTGGATGTTGCTTGGCGCGATTGTCATGCGCAGCGCGGGGTGCGTTTACAATGATATTATTGACCGTGATCTCGACCGCCAAGTCGCGCGTACGGCGGCCCGCCCTCTCGCCGCGGGCGTCGTCAGCCTGAAGGCGGCGTGGGCCTTTTTGGTCGGCCTTGCGCTTGTTGGCCTCATCGTCTTGTTTCAGCTCAGGCTTGCAGCGCAGGTCACAGCGCTCGCCAGCCTTGTTCTTGTGGCAGCTTATCCCTTTATGAAACGGATCACCTGGTGGCCGCAGGCTTGGCTCGGGCTTGTCTTTTCTTGGGGTGCACCGGTGGGCTGGACCGCCGTGACGGGTCAGATCTCGCCCACGCTGGGGTTGGTTTATGCCGGGAGTATCGCGTGGGTGATCGGTTACGATACGATCTATGCGCTCCAAGACCGCGAGGATGACGCGCTCGTGGGTGTCCGGTCTTCGGCGCGCGCGCTCGGTGGGCGTGTGCGAGGCGGTGTTGCGCTGTTTTACACGCTTGCGCTTATGCTATGGGCCTCAGCGCTCTGGAGCGTTCGTCCGCAAGGGCTTGCGCTGATGGCCTTGGCACCGGCGGCGCTGCATCTGGCGTGGCAGGTCTTCACGCTCAAGCCCGATGATCCGGTGGACCCGCTTGCCAAATTTCGGGCGAACCGCTTTGCCGGGTTCCTTGTCGCGATAGCGATGGCAGTTGTCGGATCGAGTGCGTAGCGCTAACGCCGCCCCATGTTGACCGTTCACGAAGCGCAAGAGCGCGCCACCGATCTTATCACCCGCGCCGTGCGCGCCGGGGCCGATGCCGCCGATACGATTTATGTCGCGAGCGGCTCAACCGATGTCCAAGTTCGGCTTGGTATGCTCGAGGATGTGCAACGGTCTGAAGGCGAAGACATTGGCTTGCGGGTGTTTGTCGGCAAGCGCTCGGCCTCCGCTTCTTCCTCCGATCTGTCTACACAAGCCTTGGCAGCGCTCGCCGAGCGGGCCGTCGCGATGGCGCGAGAGGCCCCCGAGGATGAGTTTGCGGGCCTTGCGCCACAAGACCGGTTGATGACGCGCGCCTTGCCTGATCTTGAGAGTGATGACGGAATAGACGTTTCGCCGCAGGATTTGCGCGCGCGGGCCCTTATGGCTGAGGAAGCGGCCCGCGCCGTTCCTGGCGTGACAAACAGTGAGGGCGGGAGTGCCAGTGCCTCGCGCGGCGTTGTTGCGCTCGCGACGAGTCACGGCTTTTCTGGGGCGTATGCGGGTACAGCGCACGGCACCTCGGCAAGCGTTCTTGCGGGCGAAGGCAGTGCCATGCAGCGAGACTATGCCTATTCGAGCATGCGGTATCTTGCCGATCTTGAAGCGCCCGAAGCGATTGGCCGCGAGGCGGGGGAACGAACGGTCAAGCGTTTGAACCCAATCCGCCTCAAAAGCGGCCCCATGCCGATCATCTTTGATCCGCGCACCGGCCCGAGCCTTATTGGGCATTTCGCAGGTGCAATCCTTGGCAGTGGCATCGCGCGCAAAACGAGTTTCCTTCTCGATGCTTTGGGCAAACCTGTCTTCGCGGCTGGCATTACAATCATCGACGATCCGTTGCGGCTGCGTGGATTGCGGTCCAAACCCTTCGATGGGGAAGGCCTGCCCACGGCACGGCGGACGCTGATTGACGCCGGCGTGTTGACCGGCTGGCTCCTCGAATCAGCTTCAGCGCGCCAATTGGGGTTAGAGCCTACGGGGCACGCCCAGCGCGGGGTCGGAGGCGCACCGGGCGCTGGCGTTTCAAATCTTCACATGGAGCCAGGCACCCTCTCTCCCGCCGCGCTCATGGCTGATATCAAGCTTGGCCTCTATGTTACTGGCCTTATCGGGCAGGGCGTCAATGGCCTCACCGGCGATTATAGCCGCGGCGCGTCAGGCTTCGTCATCCGCGATGGCCACATTGCCGAGCCCGTTGACGAGGTGACGATTGCGGGCAATTTGAAAGCGATGTTTGCCGCGATTATCCCTGCCGATGATCTCATCTTCAAATATGCCACCAACGCGCCGACTTTGCGCGTGGACGGCATGACGCTCGCCGGTGATTGAGTCGCTCAGTGAAATTGCGCGCGCCGCTGGCGCGCTCGCTATGGCGCGCTTTCGGGGTGATTTTGAACAATGGGAAAAAGCACCCGGAAACCCGGTGAGCGAAGTCGATCTCGCGGTCGATGCCTTTTTGAAAGCCGAGCTCAAGAAGCTCGACCCCGAAGCGGGTTGGCTCTCTGAGGAAACAGCTGACAGTGCCGAGCGGCTGCTGCGCGCGCGGGTTTGGGTCGTTGATCCCATAGACGGAACGCGCGACTTTGTTCGCGGTCGTCCCGGTTGGTCGGTTTCGATAGCGCGCGTCGAGGGCGGGCGGGTGACGCACGGTGTGCTTGATGCGCCCGCACGCGGAGAGCATTGGCGCGCCGCCTTGGGGCAAGGCGCATGGCGAAACGATGTTGCCCTTACTGCCAGCCAGCGGACAGCGCTGAGCGGCGCGCGGGTGCCTGCGGATGTCTTGCCCAAGTCTGATGCGGATCTCATTGTCGTCGACAAGCCGAATTCGATTGCGCTCAGAATTGCGATGGTTGCAGCCGATGAGGCGGATCTGGTGGCGGCACTGCGTTGGGGGAATGAATGGGATATCGCTGCTGCAGCACTCATTGCGCAGGAAGCCGGCGCGCGTGTCACCGATGCACACGGCGCGATGCTGCGGTTTAACTCAACCCGGCCCGAGGCGTTCGGCGTTCTTGCGACAAGCGAGGGCATTCACGCGCAAGCCGTCTCGCGCCTCAAAGACCGCGCAGCGACAGCCTCTGTCCGCTAGCGCTTTTTGCTAAAGCCCCAGTCGCGGCATCTCAATTTTTGGGCACCGGTCCATCACGACACTCAGCCCTGCCGCATGGGCGCGTTTGGCAGCGGCTTCGTTAATCACACCAAGCTGCATCCAAATCGCCTGAGCGCCGATGGCGATGGCTTCATCCACGACGGTGCCCGCAGCTTCGGAGTTGCGGAAAATATCGACCAGATCAACGGGCCCCTCAATCGCCGCAAGCGACCAATAGACTTTTTGCCCAAGAATTTCTTGGCCCTCTAAGCCCGGATTAACGGGGATAACTTTAAACCCTTTGTCGAGCAGAAAACGCATCACGCGGTAAGAGTCGCGTTCTTTTTTTGGCGATGCGCCGACCAGCGCGATTGTGTTCGTTGCCTTAAAAAGCGCGGCAAGCGCGGTGTCTGAAAGGGGTGTCATTTGCTGTTCAATAGCCAAGTCTTGAGGCGTTGGGCGATCGCGGTGAAAGGTGCGGCTTCGGGGCCGTCACCTGCCGCTGGCGGCTCCCCCGCGTCAGACGCGATGCGGATTGCGGGGGTAAGGGGAATGCGCCCAAGAAAAGGATGTCCCATATCCGCCGCCGCGCGCTCAGCCCCGCCGGACCCGAAGGGGTCAGAAATGTCGCCGCACGTGGGGCAGGCATAGCCCGCCATATTTTCAACAATGCCAATGATCGGCACACCTGCGGTGTTAAAAAGATCGATGGCACGCTCGGCGTCGATGAGGGCAAGGTCTTGCGGGGTCGAGACGATCAGCGCGCCTGCGGGCTTATGCTTTTGCACCATAGAAAGTTGCACGTCGCCAGTGCCCGGCGGCATATCAACGATCAGGACTTCGGCGTCGCCCCATTCGGCGTCGATCAGCTGGGATAGCGCATTGCCTGCCATTGGCCCACGCCAAGCGATCGCTTGGCCAGGCTTCACAAGATGCCCCATAGACAGCAGAGGCACGCCAAAGGCGGTGGGGACCGCAATCAGTTTTTTGTCGGCAGCGTCTGGGCGCATGCCGTCAGTCGCCGTCAGTCGCGGTTGCGAAGGCCCGTAAATATCGGCGTCAACGAGCCCGACCTTCATCCCTGCGCGTGCGAGCGCAATCGCTAGATTGACCGAAACGGTTGATTTGCCGACGCCGCCCTTGCCGCTTGCGACAGCAATAATGCGCCGTCCCGTTCGTTCACTCGTCATCGCGACGCGGATTTCGCTGATGCCCGGAAGCGCTTCAAGGGCCTGATGCACCGCCTTATCGAGCGCATCCCGCTGCGCAGGCGACAGGCCAGATACATCGAGAATGAGGCTGGCTTTGCCATCGACAAGCTTGGGCGTCGCGACGCGGCCTGCATCAAGGAGGCCACCCTTTCCAAGCGGATCAGCAAGCGTGTTTAGCGTCTGGGTCAGTGTCTCAACATCGGTCATGTGCCGTCTCTAGTGAGAGAAATTCGCTTCGCCACTGTTTTTCGCAAAATGCCGCCCTATATTGGGCTTCTATGAGTGATAAAAATGGCTGGTGGTCGCGGGCAACCGCAGTGTTTAACCAAAACGGGGGCCCGTGGGGGAGTCGCGATTCGGAAGGAGCGCCCGACGAGCCAAGCGGCGGTCCCCGTAATCCGTGGGATCTGCCGCCGAAAGGTGGCAAGCCGCGAACCGGGCGCGGGGCAGCCTCGCTTGACGAGTTGCAGCAGCGTATGCGCGAACGTCTCGGCGGCGGCGGCAGCGGTGGAGACGGCGGGTCTGGTGGCGGCTTTCCAAGCATTCCGGGTGGGCCGGCCCTTCGACTCGGCCTCTTCGCCATCCTTGCGCTTTGGCTTATCTTTACCTGTTTTTGGCGGATTGCCTATAATGAGCGCGGCGTAGTCACGCGCTTTGGCGCGTATCACCGGACGCTCGAATCGGGCATTGGCATGACATTGCCTTGGCCGTTTGAAGCGGTGGCAAAGGTCAATGTGACGGATATTCGGGAACTCAAGATGCCGATGTCGGGCACCAATTTTGTGCTGACCGGCGATCAGAATATCCTCGACCTTGACTACACCGTGCGCTGGTCGATTGCCGACCCTGAGCTTTATAAATTCCAACTCGCCGATCCGGAAGGCACGATACAAGAAGTGGCCGAAAGCGCGATGCGGGCCGTGGTCTCTCGCGCGAGCTTTGCGGGAGCGGTTGGCACGCAGCGTGATCAAATTGAGCAAGAGGTGCGCCAGCAAATGACACGCGTCCTCGCGGGCTATCACTCTGGCATCCGCATCGAAGGTGTTGCGATTATCAACGCCGTGCCGCCGCAGGAAGTGAACGATGCGTTTCGTGACGTGAACGCGGCGCAGCAAGAGGCTCAAGGGCAAATCAACAATGCCAAAACCTATGCGCAACAGGTCATCAAGCGCGCGCAGGGCGAGGCTGCGAGCTTCGACAAGGTCTATGAACAATATCGATTGGCGCCCGGCGTTACGCGTCGCCGCATGTACTATGAAACGATGGAAGAGGTACTCTCAAACGTTGATAAAACGATCGTGGAGACGCCTGGCGTGACGCCCTATCTTGCGCTGCCCGAAATGAAGCGCCGCCTGCCCGAGCCGCCAGCAACGACGGGAGGCCGCTAATGGACCGCTTTTTGTCAAGCCCGACGCGGCTCATTTTTGCCCTGCTGGGCGTTCTGGTGGTGATCGGCTCGACGCTGTCGTTTGTTCCTGAGACACGGCAAGGCGTCGTTGTTCGCTTTGGGGAGCCAGTGCGGATCATCAATCGCTATAAGGTGGGGGAAGCTATTGGCGCTTCTGGTGCCGGCCTTTATGCGCGCATTCCTTTTGCCGAGCAGGTTGCGTGGATCGATAAGCGCGTGATGTCTGTCGATATGGATTCGCAGGAGGTTCTTTCCACTGACCAGCTCCGGCTCCAAGTTGATGCTTATGCTCGCTACCGCATTGTAGATCCGCTGCGGATGTACCGCACGGCGCGGACGGAAAAAAGGCTCAACGAGCAGCTCCGTCCGCTCCTTGGTTCGGCTTTGCGCAACGAATTGGGCAAACAATCCTTTGCTGCACTGCTCAGCCCAGAGCGCGGAGCCGTGATGAATAATATTCGCAAGGGGCTCAATTTGACCGCGAGCCAATACGGTGTCGAAGTGATCGATGTGCGGATCAAGCGCGCTGAGCTCCCTGAGGGCACCCCGCGCAATTCGGCTTTTGAGCGGATGCGTACGGCGCGCAAGCTTGAAGCCGACACACTGCGGGCCGAAGGCTGGCGCGAATCGCAGGTTATCCGCGCCAATGCCGATGCAGAGGCCGCCAAAGTCTACGCCGCAAGCTTTGGAAAAGACCCGAGCTTCTATGATTTCTACCGGGCAATGCAGTCATATCGGCAAACCTTTATCTCGACTGATCCCAAAAACCCCAAGGCGCAGACGAGCATCATTCTCTCTCCGGGGAATGATTATCTGCGGGAGTTTCGCGGGGGCGGAAATTGAACCGCCAAGGGCGGCGCGTTCAATTGAGGTTCAGAAAACTTTGATTACATTTGTAGTCGATGATTTTGAACCTATAATCTGAAGGAGAATTTCCGGTGCGCTATGCTTATGGAATTACGGCCGCTTTGCTTCTGGGCGGCACCGCTGCAACGCTTGCTTTCCAATCCCCCGCAGCCTCACAATCAGACCGTGTTGAAGCTGCCGCCTCAGTGTCGGCCTTAACAACGGCACCGCGCCCCGGCGCGCCGATGAGTTTTGCGGATCTGGTCGCAAAGCTCCAGCCAGCGGTGGTTAACATCACAACGCGGCAAAAGGTTCAAGTTGGCACCAGCTTTGATCCCTCGACCGGAGGGCAGTCTCCTGTTGTTCGGAAACAAGAAGGCGGAGGCTCGGGCTTTCTCATTTCAACCGACGGCTATATTGTCACCAACAATCACGTCATCACGAGTGGCGAAGACGGGGCGCAGCTGGTCGATACCGTGACGGTTCGCCTCACCGACGGACGTGATTATAAGGCGGCGATCATCGGCCGCGACCAAGCCTCAGATTTGGCTGTCCTTAAGATTGACGCGACGGGCCTCCCCTTCGTTGAATTTGGTGATTCAACCAAAGTCCGTGTCGGCGACTGGGTGGTCGCCATTGGCAACCCCTTTAGCCTTGGCAGTACGGTGACGGCAGGCATTGTTTCCGCCCTTCAGCGCAATACCGGCCAAGGCGGCGCGTATGATCGCTTCATCCAGACTGATACCGCGATCAATCAGGGCAATTCGGGCGGGCCGCTTTTTGATCTCAACGGTCGCGTGATTGGGATCAACAATCGTCTGATTTCCCCGGTCGGCGCTAATGTCGGCATCAATTTTGCGATTCCGGCCGAATCAGCGATTTCGATCGTTGAGTCGCTCAAGAACGGCAAAACAGTGTCCCGTGGTTATCTCGGGATTGGCATTGCGCCGGTTGATGACCGCGTTGCAGCGGCCTTTGGCCTGCCAAAAAACCACGGCGAGATTATTCAGCAAGTTGAGCCGGGACAAGCCGCAGCTCAAGCCGGATTAAAGCCGGGAGACGTGGTCATTAAGGTCAATGGTCGTGATGTCTCGCCCCAGCAAACTCTCTCCTACATCGTTGCCAATATCCATCCGGGAACGAAAGTTCCGCTCGACATCATCCGCGATGGCAAGGCGATGACGCTTTCCGCAACCGTTGGTACCCGTCCCACGGAGGACAAGCTCGCGGCGGCGCGCGGCTTCGATCCAAAGGAGAATAAACCCTTTAACAAAGAGGATGATGGCAAGGCTGGCACGCTAAAATATGTCCGCGAAACGCTAGGCTTTTCGGTTATCCCGCTCACCTCTGAAATTGCATCTGATATTGGCATTGATCCAGCGACAAAGGGCGTTGTGATCGACGCGGTCTTGCCTGCATCAGACGCCGCAGAGATCGGGTTTCGCCGAGGCGATGTGATCATGGCCGCAAACTTCAAGCCCGTTGCAACGCCAGCGGCGCTGATTGAACAAATCCAGGCGGCAAAAAAGCTCGGTCGGTCCGCACTGATCCTCGAAGTGCGGCGGCAAGGCACCCCCTCGATTCAAGTCGCAGTCCAGCTAAGCGAATAAGCGCTTCTCTGCGCGCAACATCCTTTTGACTCTCCCGCGCCGCAGACTATGCAGCGTGGGAGAGTTTTTTTGGAGCATAGAAAATGGCGGATGACGGTCTCTTTATCGGCACCAGCGCAGCAGGCGCACGGCAGGTTATCAATTGGAAGCGCGCCAACCGCCACGGGATGATTGCTGGCGCGACGGGCACGGGTAAGACGATCACGCTCCAAGTGATGGCCGAGGGCTTTTCACGCAACGGTGTCCCGGTCTTTATCTCGGATGTGAAGGGCGATCTTTCGGGCATGGCGATGGCTGGCTCCGCCTTGCAGAAGAACCATGAAATCTTTGTCGCGCGCGCTGCTGAAATTGGCGATACCGACTGGGCTTACGGCGATAATCCAGTTCAATTTTGGGATTTGTTTGGCGAGCAAGGTCATCCGATCCGCACCACAATCTCTGAAATGGGCCCGCTTCTCCTCTCGCGACTGATGGATCTTAATGAGGTCCAAGAGGGCGTGCTCACCATTGCCTTCCACGTTGCAGACAAAGAAGGGCTGATGCTGCTCGATCTCGACGATCTGCAAGCCATGCTTGTCAACATCGCTGAACGCGCCGATGAACTCACAACGGTTTACGGCAATGTTTCGGCGCAAAGCGTTGGGACGATCCAGCGCTCGCTGCTTCAACTCCGCAGCCAGGGCGGCGAGCATTTCTTCGGCGAACCCGCGCTCGATCTCGCGGATTTCATGACGACGGACGACAAGGGCCGCGGGATGTTGAACATCCTTGCCGCTGACAAGCTGATGCAGAGCCCCAAGCTCTACTCGACCTTTCTCCTCTGGCTCATGTCAGAGCTATTCGAAACCCTCCCCGAAGTTGGCGACCCTGATAAGCCCAAACTCGTTTTCTTCTTTGATGAAGCGCACCTCCTCTTCAACGATGCGCCTAAGGCGCTTGTCGAAAAGGTGGAACAGGTCGTCCGCCTGATCCGCTCAAAAGGCGTTGGCATTTACTTTATCACACAAAACCCAATCGACATTCCTGAAACGGTGGCGGGGCAACTTTCGAACCGCGTGCAGCATGCGTTGCGGGCTTTTACGCCAAAGGACGAAAAGGCGATCCGAGCTGCGGCAGATACGTTCCGTGCCAATCCTGATGTTGACGTCGCTACGGCCATCATCGAACTCAAGGTAGGCGAGGCGCTTGTGTCTGTTCTGCAGGCCGATGGATCGCCAACGCCGGTCGAACGCACCCTTATCAAGCCGCCGCATTCACGGACTGGCCCACTGACCCCGCAGGAGCGCGGAATCATGGTGTCGACCGACGCCATTGGCAAGAAATATGATGATCTAATCGACCGCGAGTCCGCAGAGGAAATTCTGCAAGCCAAGGGTGCACAAGCCGCGGCCGCAAAAGACGCTGAAGAGGCCGAAGAGGGCGCTGCAAAGCAAGCCGCACTTGCCGCCAAGGAACAGGCTAAGCTCGACGCTGTCGCCGCCAAAGAAGCCGCGCGTCAGGCAAAGGAAGATGCCAAGCCAGGCATGGGCGAGAAGATGTTGCAATCTGCAGCGCGGTCTGCCGCCTCGCAAGTGGGTCGCCAACTCACGGGCAGCCTCGGTCGGTCGCTCATTCGCGGGCTGCTTGGCGGTTTGTTCAAATAGCATGGGCGTAGGTCGCAAGGCGCTCCTGTGAAGCTTGAGCCGCTTGCCGCGCTCACAGCAGCGCTCGCCATCACAGCAGGGGCCTTTGGCGCACATGGGTTAGGTGCGCCTTTTGCCGATTGGGCAAAGACTGGCGCATTCTACGCGCTTACGCATGCTTTAGCGTGCCTTTTGCTCACGGGTGAACACCCCCGCGCGGCGCGGCTGATGCTGCTCGGTGCGACAATATTTTCCGCATCGCTTTACGCGATGGCGCTCGGGGGGCCGCGCTGGCTGGGCGCGGTTACGCCGTTCGGCGGCATTCTGATGATCGCTGCATGGTTGTGCATCGCCTGGTCCTCTTGGCGCGCGCCGCAAATCAAGCCTTGATCTCGCCGTCATTCTCCCCAATCCTGCGGCGAACAAAAACTGGAGAGTGATATGCAAACCCTACCTGCCGAGATTGCAGACGCGCTCGTCAATCCAAAAGCTTATGGCGAATGGGACGGCTTGCATGACAAATTTTCTTGGGCGCGCGCGAACATGCCGCTCGGCTTAGCCAAGACTGAAGAGTTTGACCCCTTTTGGGCTGTCACGCGCCACGCGGATATTCTCGAAATTAGCCGCAATAATAAGCTCTATGCGTCGGGCGAGCGGCAGGCGACGCTTACGCAGCGCGAAATCGATGTCCTCGCGCGGACACAAACACCGAATAATGATGGGCATCTGATCCGCTCGCTCGTTCAAATGGATGCGCCTGATCATATGAAATACCGCCTGCTGACGCAGAGCTGGTTCATGCCCAAAAACTTGAGAGGCATTGAGGCGCGCATTCGCGAGATTGCGCGCGAAACGGTGGACGCGATGCTCGCCAAAGAGGGCGAGTGTGATTTTGCGCGCGACATTGCGGTCGATTATCCGTTGCGGGTGATCATGAATATTCTGGGTGTGCCACGCGAGGATGAGCCGCGGATGCTGATGCTCACGCAGCAGCTCTTTGGTCCGACCGATCCTGAACTGAACCGCGCGCGTGCTGAAATCACCGATGTGAAAGCGGGCTTGCAGATGCTCCAATTCGTGATCGCGGATTTTGAGTCCTATTTTAAAGCCATCACTGAGGATCGCCGAAAAAATCCCAAGGACGACATCGCAACGATCCTAGCCAATGCGACGGTCAACGGTGCGCCCATCGCCGACCGCGAACTCAATGGCTATTATATGATCATCGCCACAGCGGGGCACGATACCACCTCAGCCTCTACGGCGGGTGCCATCATGGAACTTGCGAAAAACCCCGCGCTTTTCGAACGCTACCGCTCGGCAGAAGCCGATAAGGCCGGGTTGATCGAAGAGGCAATCCGCTGGACGACTCCAGTGCAGCACTTCATGCGCTCGGCGACCGAAGATACCGAGCTTGCCGGGCAAAGAATCAGCAAGGGCGACTGGCTGATGCTCTGCTACGCGAGCGGCAACCGCGATGAGGCGGTGTTTGAAGACCCCTTCGTGTTTAATCCAGACCGACCCCCCAACGCCCAGGTCGCCTTTGGTTACGGCGGGCATGTCTGCCTTGGCCAGCATCTTGCACGGATGGAAATGCGCATATTGATGGAAGAATTGCTACCACGTCTCAAATCTCTCGAACTCGCGGGCGAACCCGCGCGCGTCGAATCGGTTTTTGTTGGCGGCCTTAAGCGCTTACCTATCCGCTTCACCTCAGCTTAGCGCGTTTAGTCACGCCAACTTAAAGCACAGCAATGTGTCCTTCACGGCGATCAGCGCTTCAGCGGGTCTTGAGACCGCCGCGCCAATCTCGGGATGATCGCTCGCAAGGCCACCGGTCAGGCTGCCAAAAGCAGGGAGGATCAGCTTTGTCTCGCTGCGAATGAAGCAAGGCCGTGTTATCGCCCGTGCCTTGGTTCGGGCCCGGTGCTTTGGATGAAAATGCCCCGATAGTTCGGCGCGGGAGTCGCGCGGCTCTGCACGGTGTCGCAGGACGAGACCGTCGACTTCGGCCTCGGGCAAAATGGCTCCTCCAATTGAGGCGGGGAGGCGCTCGTCATGATTACCGGTGATCCAATGCCAATCGCAAGTCGTGGTGAGATGGCCAAGCAAGGCACGCGCGGTACCCGCCAGCCGGATTGCCCCCGCCGCATCGTGAAAATTGTCGCCCAGACACCAGATCTCGCTTGTCTGTGTCGCCTTTATGAGCGCGGCAAGCCGCTCAAGCGTCGCAAGGCTATCATGCGGCGGGAGCATCTGGCCGCGCTCTGCAAACCAGCTGGATTTCTCAAGGTGGAGGTCCGCCACGATTATGGCTGCTCGATGCGGCCAAACAAGCGCAGTGTTGCCTGCGACATAAAACCGGTGTCCGCCGAAAGCGAGCGGTGCCACCTTAGGCTCAGGCCTCAGCGGGCTCTTCGGTCCCGGTTTCAAACCAAGCCTCAACTGCGCCGTTCAGCTTGAGAGTCAGTGGCTTGCCGCGCCGATCCCGCGTCTTGCCGGCCTGAACGCGAATCCAGCCTTCGGCTATTGAGTATTCCTCGACATCGCGGCGCTGCACGCCTTTAAACTTGATGCCGATCCCGCGTTGTAGCACATCAGCATTGAAATGCGGGCTATCAGGATCAATCGAAAGGCGGTCTGGCGGTGTATCAGTCATGTAGGTTCGCTTGCCTCAGAAGGGGGTGCGTCGTCAACTGTCTCAGCGCTAGCGGAGAATCGCCGCGCCAGAGCCCAGACCACAGAAGCGAGAGGCGCTCATGCGTACAAGGCTGAGCATTTGCGCAAAAAAGAGACGCTTTCAAACCCAAGACGATGCGCTGGTCATCTCCCGATTGTCCAGCATCCCGCTCAGACCCTATCGGTGTGACCGCTGCCAGCGCTACCATCTGACCAGCCGAACCAAGGGAAAGCGCACGGTCAGAGGTTTGGTATGAGGGGCGGAGCAGCGGCCTTCAAAATTGCCCCTAAACCGGCGCCTGCGCCTCGTGCCAATCGCCAGGAGAAAGGCCCATGACCGTCCAGTCGCCGATGGACCAGCGCACCAGTCGCAGGGTTGGATGGCCCACGGCAGCAGTCATACGGCGCACCTGCCTGTTGCGGCCTTCGCGCAGGGTGAGTTTGATCCAGCAATCGGGTACGGTCTTGCGGACCCGGATCGGAGGGTCGCGGGGCCAGAGGGCGGGGGCGGTGATGCGCTCTACTTCTGCAGGCAGGGTTAGACCGTCCTTCAATACGACGCCGCGGCGAAGGAGCGCGAGGTTCGCTTCGGTCACTTCACCTTCGACGTGAACGAGATAGGCTTTCGGCAGTTTGAATTTAGGATCTGCAATCCGCGCCTGGAGCCTGCCATCATCGGTGAGCAGCATCAGCCCTTCGCTATCGCGGTCAAGCCGCCCCGCCGGATAGACGCCGGGACACGCAATATAATCTGCAAGCGTCGCGCGTGGCGCGCTAGGCTGATCCGTATCCGTAAACTGCGGCAACACGCCGTAGGGCTTATTGAAGAGGATCAGCTTTGCCATGGCGCACGCGCTTTCTGCACAGCTCTGAGGTTGTTAAGCAACCTTCGCGCGGCTTGCCTTTTTGCGCTCATGTGGGTCGAGATAGCGCTTGCGCAGCCGGATTGACTTTGGCGTTACCTCCACGAGCTCGTCGTCGTCGATATAGGCAATCGCCTGCTCCAGCGTCATTTTCCACGGCGGTGTAAGGCGGATGGCGTCATCCTTGCCGCCGCTCGCGCGGAAGTTGGTGAGCTGTTTGGCCTTCATCGGGTTGACTTCAAGATCATCGGTCTTGGCGTTTTCGCCGATGATCATGCCTTCATAAAGCGGCTCTTGCGGTGCGACCATGAGAATGCCGCGCTCTTCAAGAAAGCCCAAGGCATAAGCATTGGATTCACCGCTCCCGTTTGAGATCAGCACGCCGTTTTTGCGGCCTTCAATCCGACCCTTGTGGCCATCATATTTTTCAAACAGCCGGTTCATAATCCCCGTGCCGCGCGTGTCTGACAGAAACTCGCCGTGATAGCCGATCAACCCCCGCGAAGGCGCTGAAAAGCTGATCCGCGTCTTGCCGCCACCTGACGGACGCATATCCGTCATCTCGGCCTTACGGATTGCCATTTTGTCGATCACAGTGCCGGTATATTCATCGTCAACATCGATAACGACCGTTTCATAGGGCTCCGTCTTCGCGCCGGCTTCATCTTCGCGGAAAAGCACGCGCGGGCGCGAAATGCTGAGTTCAAAGCCTTCACGCCGCATCGTTTCGATGAGCACGCCAAGCTGGAGCTCGCCCCGCCCCGCCACTTCAAAACTATCGCGGTCGTCGCTTTCTGTAACCTTGATCGCAACGTTTGATTCAGCCTCGCGGGTCAACCGATCACGGATCATCCGGCTTGTGACTTTGCTCCCCTCGCGGCCAGCCATGGGCGAATCATTGACTGCAAAACGCATAGAAAGTGTAGGTGGATCAATGGGTTGCGCATGGAGTGGTTCGCTGACACTGGTATCGCAAATCGTGTTCGCCACCGTCGCAACAGTGAGGCCGGCAATCGAAATAATGTCGCCCGCATTCGCCTCATCGACGGGCATCCGCTCAAGCCCGCGAAACGCCATGATCTTGGATGCACGGCCCGTCTCGACGATCTTGCCATCGGGGTCGAGCGCGTGGATCGCTTGGTTTGTCTTGACCGAGCCGCTGAAAACAAGCCCGGTTAGGATGCGGCCCAGAAAATTATCGCGGTCGAGCAATGTGACGAGGAACTTGAAAGGTCCGTCAGGATCGGCCGAAGGTTCTGGCACATGGCTGACAATGGTCTCAAACATGGGCGTCAGCGTGCCTTCGCGCGCACTGGGATCAAGGCTCGCATAGCCATTGCGACCTGACGCGTAGAGAACTGGAAAGTCGAGCTGCTCGTCGGTCGCTTCGAGACTCACGAAGAGATCGAAAACCTCATCAAGCACTTCTTGAATGCGCTCATCAGGCCGATCGACCTTATTCACGACGACAATTGGCTTGAGGCCGAGCGCAAGCGCTTTACCGGTGACAAATTTGGTCTGCGGCATTGCGCCTTCAGAGGCATCGACCAACAAAATCACACCGTCAACCATCGACAGGATTCGCTCAACTTCGCCACCGAAATCGGCGTGCCCGGGCGTATCAACAATGTTGATGCGCGTTTTGGTGCCGTGATGGTCATCCCATTCGACTGACGTACATTTTGCAAGGATCGTGATCCCGCGTTCTTTTTCAAGATCGTTCGAATCCATCGCCCGCTCTTCAATCCGCTGATTGTCGCGAAACGTTCCCGACTGCCGAAACAGTTGGTCAACAAGGGTTGTTTTGCCATGATCGACGTGCGCGATTATGGCCACATTGCGGAGGCTCATTGTAAATACTCGATTGTCTGAAAATGTTTGTTCGCCGCGCCCTTAGCGGGAATTGCGTCGTGCGGCAAGTGAAGCGGGCAAGAGACCGCTGCGGAGCCGGTAGAATGGTGCGCGCCGCCTTGCTCATTTTCACCGAGTCGGCCACACAGCGCCATGCTTAAGCGCCTTTTGCCTGATCCGTTCATCCTTCTCCTTTTGTCTGTCGTGCTCGGTGCCTCACTTTTCCCAGCGCAAGGCCGAGGCCTTGCAGTGGCAGGCACTGTGTCGAATAGCGCGATCTTTCTGCTCTTTTTTCTCCACGGTTTGAGGCTCGCGCATGGCGCTGTTCTGGAGGGTGTACGCCACTGGCGGTTGCAGCTTGCGATTCTCCTTTGTACCTTCGGCATAGTGCCGCTCCTTGGGCTGAGCGCATCGATCGCCTGGCCCGGATTGCTCAGCCCCGCGCTCTGGGTCGGTATCTTTTTCCTGTGTGTTCTGCCGTCAACGGTGCAGGCCTCGATTGCGTCGTCTTCAGTTGCTGGGGGCAATGTAGCGGCGTCGATTATTGGGTCGGCGACTTCGAACCTCATCGCGGTCATTCTGACACCGCTCCTGTTTTCAGCGCTGGCCCATTTTGGCGGCGTCGCAATGGGCTTGGGCGGGGTCGCGAAGATTGCATCGTTGCTGCTCGCGCCGTTCGCGCTTGGGCAAATTGCGCAGCGTTGGCTTGGCGCCTGGGCCTTGCGCCACAAAGCTTGGCTGGGGCGCTTGGATAAGCTGACGATTATGCTCACGCTTTATGTCGCCTTTAGTGCGGCCGCGAATGATGGGATTTGGGGTCAGCTTCGCGCGCGCGATATGGCGGCGCTGGTTGCTTTTGTCCTTCTGCTCCTCGCGGCTGCGCTCGCAAGTTGCTGGCTGTTGGGCCGGTCGCTGGGGTTCAGCCGACAAGACCGGATCACCTTACTCTTTTCTGGTGCCCACAAGAGCCTTGCGACGGGCGCACCCATGGCGCGCATTCTCTTTCCCGGTGCGACGGCTGGATTAATCATTGTACCACTCATGCTCTATCATCAGTTGCAGCTCATTGTTTCTGCTTGGCTCGCGGTGCGTCTTGCGCCCGCAAACCCGAGCGCGCATGATCAAAGCGAAAAGGATCCTCGGCATGCGTAAATCGGCTTCGCTCGTTCTTTTGGCGACCACGGGGCTTTCGCTCGTGCCCGCATCTGCTGCTGCAAAGCCCAAGGATTGGCAACGCGTTAGCGATATTGGCGCAGCCGTGCTCGTTATTGGCTCGCTTGGCCTGCCCGTTGCAAAGAGGGACACGAACGGCCTAATTCAAGCCGCCGAGTCGCTTGCGCTGACGTCGTTGGTGACCGAAGGGCTCAAGCAGGCCTTCCCCAAAACACGGCCTGATGGCAGCGACCGAAAGAGCTTTCCATCGGGCCATACCAGTCGCGCCTTCACGTCAGCGGCAACGATCTATCGCCGCTATGGCCCTGCCTACGGCGTGCCCGCGTTTGCCATGGCGAGTTTGGTTGGCGTCGCGCGCGTCAAGGGAAAGAAGCATTTCTGGGTCGATGTCCTGGCTGGGGCGGTGATTGGCACAAGCGCTGGTTTTCTCGTGACCCGCAAACGCGGCAATGACCAGCGTGCGGTTCTTATCCCTTGGGGGGATACAAAAAGTGCGGGCCTCACCTTTGCCATGCGTTTTTGACTTCGGAAGGAAGCCACCGTGTCTCGTCTCGCTACCATCGTTTTGAGCTTGTTCTTCTTTACGACAGCCGCGCTAGGTGCGCCGCATAAAAAAGAACCTTTGCGGCCCAAAGCACCCTGGGGTCTCGTGGTCCACGGTGGTGCCGGTGCGATAGAGCGCGGGACCTTATCGCCTGAGAAGGAGGCGGCGATGCGCGAGGGCCTCGACCGTGCTCTCAAGGCAGGGTCCGCCATTCTCGCCAAGGGTGGTTCGGCCATTGATGCCGTTCAAGCCGCCGTTGCGGTGCTTGAGGATGATCCGAACTTCAACGCAGGACGGGGTGCCGTGTTGACGTACGATGGCACTATTGCGCATGATGCCGCGATCATGGACGGCCAGACGCGAATGGCAGGCTCAGTCGCCGGGATTGTCGGCGTTAAGAACCCTATTTTCGCGGCGCGGCGCGTGATGGATAAGTCGCCTAATGTGATGCTCTCAGGGACGGGGGCCACTGATTTTGCGATTGAACAAGGGCTAGAGACCGCAGGGCAGGATTATTTTGAAACGCCCGAGCGGCGCGAACAGCTTGAGACCATGAAAGCCCAGGAGACCAGCGCCTATGATGTTGAGCACAAATATGGGACGGTCGGCGCTGTTGCGGTCGATCAAAATGGCCATGTCGCTGCGGCGACGTCTACCGGCGGTTTGACCGGCAAGCGCTGGGGCCGGATCGGAGATTCGCCGATTATTGGGGCAGGCACGTATGCCGATGACCGCGCGTGCGCTGTTTCGGCCACTGGTGCAGGAGAGTATTTCATTCGGCTCGGCGTGGCGCACGAAATCTGCGCCCGTGTGCGGCTCAAGGGCGAGCGGATCGTACCTGCTGCACGCGCGGTCATGGATGAGGTCAAAGCGTTGGGCGGTACGGGCGGCGTTATTGTCATTACCCCCGATGGGCAGATCGGCTGGAGTTTCAATACGCCGGGTATGTACCGGGGTGCGGCAGATTCGACCGGCAGGACCATGATCGCGATTTACAGCGATGAATAGGCCATGAGGTCCTAGCCCTAACGCTCATCAGTGAGCCCTGGCGGCCGCCCGCGTCTTGGGGCGTCACTCACAGCCACTTTAACGCCGCGTTTGCCCAGTGCCTCGCGCAGCAGCACTTCGATTTGGGCGTTGGCACTGCGGAAATCAGACGCAGCCGCCCGTTCGATCGCCGCAAACAATGCTGGATCGAGACGGAGCGGAAACGCTTTCTTGGCGGGTGCCTTCATGCTGCCGCTTACTGATACAAACTGCCCGTATTCACGACAGGCTGGGTATCACGTTCCCCGCAGAGAACGACCATCAGATTAGAAACCATCGCCGCTTTGCGCTCGTCATCAAGATGCACGACATTCTTTTCGCTCAGCTGTTTGAGTGCCATTTCAACCATCGTAACAGCGCCTTCGACAAGCTTGGTCCGCGCGGCGATCACAGCTTCGGCCTGTTGCCGGCGCAGCATGGCTCCGGCGATTTCTTGCGCATAGGCCAAATGTGTAAAGCCGCATTCATCAACCGAGATGCCGGCAACAGCGAGGCGTTCCATCAGCGCAGTGCGGAGCTCGCCGCCGACGATCTCATGGTCGCCGCGTAGCGTCACTTCCTTGTGCTCAATGTCATCATAAGGGTATCGTGATCCAATGGCGCGGACGGCAGCTTCAACCTGCGCCATCACAAACGCCTTATAATCATCCACATCAAAAAGGGCTTGAGCCGTATCGGTGACCCGCCAGACGACTTGCGCAGCAATTTCAATCGGGTTGCCGCGCAAGTCGTTGATCTTGATTTTATCCGAAATCAGATTGTTGGAGCGGACCGAAATTTTGCTCGCCTTTTCCCAAGGCCAAACCCAACGCAGGCCTTCCTTTCGGTCGGTCCCTTGATAGGATCCGAACATGGTGATCGAAGCCGCCTGATTGGGTTGGAGCATGTAAAAGCCCGATGAGGCGATCAAGAACGAAACGAACCAGCCAATCGCTATGCCCACAGATGCTGGCGTACCTTCCACGGCAATGGACGCGAAAAGCGACCAGACAAAAAGCCCGAGCAAGAGAAGCGCAATAGCGAACATTAAATAGCCACTGAATGTGCGCGCCACACGCTCTTGGCTGGAATTTAAACTTCCACGAACCGGCGAATCAGTCATCAAAACCTCCCGTTAAAAGATGATATCATATTTATATCAAAATTTACGCAAAGCAATGAAAATCGATTGGCTCAGTATTTCACCTGTGTGACATGGCCCATTTTACGCCCCGGGCGCGCATCGTGCTTGCCGTAAAGATGGAGTTTCGCATTTGGGTCCGAAGCGATTTGATGCCAATCATCAGCATCATGGCCGATCAGGTTGCGCATTTCCAATGCACGCACCGTCGACTTTGTGGCACCTAGCGGAAGGCCGACAATGGCCCGCACATGGTTTTCAAATTGCGACGTGACGGCACCCTCTATCGTCCAATGGCCGCTATTGTGAACGCGCGGTGCCATTTCATTAAAAACCGGTCCATCGAGTCCGACGAAGAATTCAATGGCGAACACGCCAATATAATCCAGCTTCTCTGCAATTTTGCGTGCAGAGGCGCGCGCGGCAGGCACCTGCGACACAACACACTCCGGCGCGGGGAGCAAAGACGTTGTCAGAACACCGTCTTTGTGGATGTTTTGTGGGGCATCCCAAAAAGCGATGCTGCCCGCTTGGTCCCGCGCAACGATCAATGAAAACTCAGCCTTAAAAGGCACAAAGCCCTCAAGAATGAGCGGGCATCCTCGCTTGAGATCATCCCATGCGGCATCGGCGTCTGTCGCCTTCATGATGCGCGCTTGACCTTTTCCATCATAGCCAAAGCGCACTGTTTTCAAGATAGCAGGAACACCGATGGTTGCGAGGGCAGCCACATAGTCAGCGTGACTATGGACTTCGGCCCATGGTGCCGTCCGCGCGCCACACTGTTCGGCAAAGCGCTTTTCCAAGACCCGGTCTTGGCCAATTTCGAGCGCATGAAGGGGCGGAAACAGCGGCGTCTGCGCAGCAGCTGGCTTAAGGGCCGCTGGCTCGATATTTTCAAACTCAAAGGTGATAACCGCAACCGAGCGGGCAAAGGCGAGCAACGCGACCTCGTCACCATAGCTGCCTTGCACCCATTTTGCACAGACGTCTGCAGCCGGGCCGCTCGCCTCGGGCGCATAGACATGGGTCGGATAGCCAAGCTGTGCTGCGGCCATGCAGAGCATACGGCCGAGCTGCCCACCGCCGATAATGCCGATGGTTGATCCGGGTGGAAGGGGAGGAACGGAAACGAGAGGGGAAGTCAGTGCACTCATGCCGGGTCGATCGCCACTCCGTCGGTCTGCGCTTGTCGCCACGCCGCGAGCCGTTGGTCGAGCGCATCATCACCAAGGGCCAGAACGGACGCTGCAAAAAGACCCGCGTTGATCGCGCCAGGCTTGCCGATGGCGAACGTTCCAACCGGAACCCCGCCGGGCATTTGCACAATCGATAAGAGGCTATCCATGCCCTTTAACGCCTTTGATTCGACCGGCACGCCAAGGACGGGAAGCGAGGTCATAGAGGCCGCCATACCGGGCAAATGGGCCGCGCCGCCGGCACCGGCAATAATGACTTTCAACCCCCGTGCCGTTGCCCCGCGGGCATAGGCAAATAGACGCTCGGGCGTCCGGTGGGCAGAAACAATCTTAGTTTCATGTGGGATCTGAAGCGTGGATAAAATCTCAGCAGCATGCTGCATCGTTTCCCAATCCGATGTGCTGCCCATGATGATGCCGACAAGCGGCGCTGTTCCGGTCATTCGCGTCTCGCCTTCGTGACTACCCCAAGGCCTATCAGCCCTAACGGGCGGATAGCAAAATGGCAAACGGGGCGGCTAAGGAAGGGCAAGCGCCCCTCCCTAAAGTCTAAACACATGCTCTGCGTTGGTTTGCATCAACATTTTCTTGACCTCTGGTGGCATATCCATCGTGTCGTAGGCCGCCAACTCGTCGGAAGACTGCTGATAGGGATAATCCATTGCGTAAAGCACCCGGTCTGGTCCCATCACTTGCTGACAAAATTTGATCGCAGGTTCCCAGCCGACGCCGGATGTCGTTATCCAAATGTTGGTTTTGAAATAATAACTGACCGGATGTTTTAGCGTCACCGCTGGCTGGCCGCCGCGCATACCCGGGATGCCATCTGCATTGTATTGCATCCAATCAAAGCGGTAGAGTGTGAGCGGCAGATTTTCGCCCATGTGCCCGATCACAAGGCGGAGTTTGGGATATTTATCAAACGCGCCGGAAAAGATGAGCCCCATGGTATGGAGCCACACATCGTGCGGAAAGCCCGCAAGCGCGCCGTAAAATCCCCGATCCTGATAGCGCTTCGCCATAAAGGGCGCTGTGGGGTGGATATAGAGTGCAGCGTCATGGGCTTCGAGCGCTTCGAGGATCGGTTCAGAGGCTGGCTCGTCGATATATCGCCCCTGAAAGTGCGAATTGAGGACGGCACCGTTGAGCTTGAGGCTCGACATCGCCCGGTCAATTTCCTTGACGGACCCGGCGACATCGCGCGGATCAAAGGCGGCGAGCGCGGAGAACCGGTCGGGCCAGCGACGGCAGCTTTCTGCCGCGCGGTCATTGGCTTCGCGGGCAAAGGCCGTACCTTCTGATTCGCGGACGACTTGGACACCGGGCGAGGTGAGCAGGAGGAGCTGTCGGTCAATCCCATATTCATCCATATGCGCTAGACGCCCTGCGCCGATATCCTGAAGCATGCCCTGAAGCTTGGGCATTGATCCAAACATCCCCGCCATCTTTAGCGAGGCGTCATCGGGCGCATCGGGGGCATTGATGTAGTCAACCTGCGCTTTCACCAGTTCGGGGAAGGTCCAGGCTTCCTCGGTCGCGATGCGCTTATAGGGGGCACCTCGATCCACAACGCCCGCCGCCGGAGCCAGTCCTATGCGGGCCCTTACCCCGCGCTCTTCTGCATGGCCGCGCAAGCCTTTTTCGCTGCCGTCTGAAAAAAGGGTCATTTCGCCAAAACCGCCCCGAATTTCGGGTGCGCATAATGCATCGGCACATCCTGCCGGTGCGGCCAGGTTTGGCGGTAATTTTCCTCGCTGCGAATTTCATCGGGGCCAATCGGGTTGGCGGGAAAGCATTCCATTGCGGGCTGGAGATGGCTGATCGTTTTTGACCAACCGGTTTCATAGTCCCCCTGCCACTGCATCATATAGTCGAGCCGCTTGATCTTCCAGACGCCGTCCTCACGGACATAATCATTCTCATAAATGCCCGCCTCCATGAACTGCTGCGGCACGCCTTCCGGTGCCCATTTGTTGGTCTCATGTGTGCCGCCGAACAGCATGCCCCGGAATCTGCCCTTTGCGGTCTGACGATCCGGCGCGACTGTGATGATGTCCTGCATTTGGAAGTGATCGAGCAGGAAGCCGTCGACGGGCCCCTCCCCGCCATGTTCGAGGAACAGATTCTGGAACCAAGTGCCGTAGAGGCGAAATGCGCCCGCTCGGCCCTTGTAGATGCCAGAGAGGAAGATCACCTCCCCGTCCTCGGCAAACAGCTCCGACACATCACGCGCGCGGTTGAAATCGATGTAATAGCCGTAAGCCCAATGCAGGCGACGGATGGCGTTGACATCCTCTAGCGTTCCAACCTGCTGCTCCAGTGCTGCCAGTCGCGTTTCAACATCGCTCATGATCGACTCTCCCATATTTGTATGTAAAGCTAACAATCGATAAGGTTGATGGCAATCGGCAATAGGGGGATGACGGATGAATGCTGGACAGCACCCAAGCCCAAAGGAAATCCGAACGCTGATTGCGGCGTCATCAATGGGCACGGCGTTCGAATGGTATGATTTTTATATTTATGCCACGCTCGCACCGCTGTTCGGCAAGCTGTTCTTTCCCGGCTCGAGCCCGGCTTCGGGCTTTCTACTGGCGCTCGCAACTTTTGGCGTTGGCTTTGCCGTCAGGCCGCTCGGCGCTGCACTGTTTGGGGCGTTCGGCGATCGGTTTGGGCGGAAATATACTTTCCTTGCGACCATTTTGCTGATGGGCTTTGCGACGATGGCCATCGGTCTTCTTGGCACTTTTGAGCAGATCGGCATCGCTGCCCCCATCTTGCTGGTTTTGTTGCGCGTGTTGCAGGGACTGGCAGTTGGTGGGGAATATGGTGGCGCGACCATTTATGTTGCCGAACATGCGCCACCCGAAAAGCGCGGCTTTTATACCGGCTTCATCCAGCTCGGCGCCTCGACTGGTTTCATGCTCAGTCTGCTCGCGGTGCTGTCGACCAGTACTATAATGGGCGAAGAGGCGTGGCTGGCGTGGGGTTGGCGCGTCCCGTTCTTCCTGTCCCTTGTGCTGCTGGCCATCTCAGTCTGGATGCGGCTCAAGCTTTCAGAAAGCCCTGTTTTCCTAGCAATGAAGGAAGCTGGTGAGATTGCGCGCAATCCTCTGAAGGAGGCCTTTTCGTCGATGCCGCGCGTCAAACGCCTGCTGGCCGTGATGTTCGGAATCGCGGCGGGCCAGGCGATTTGTGGTTATGTCGGCCTCATCCAAGTGCTCAATTTCCTGCAAGTGTCGCAGCATCTTGACCCCAATCTAACCCGCTTTGTGATGATCATTGCCCTGACGATCGGGGCAGCATTGTCGATGTTGTGCGGCTGGCTGTCCGATAAGGTGGGGCGCAAAAGGCTGGTTCTGCTCGGCTATGGGCTGTTTCTGTTGCTGGTTTTTCCCGTATTCCATATGCTGGCGGCACAGGCCAACCCAGCATTGGCCAAGGCGTCGCGTGACAAGCCTGTGGTCGTCACCGGCGCGGACTGCCATTTTAACCCGTTCGCGCAATCCGGCCAGTCTTCGGCTTGCGCGCGCCTGCTCGATACGCTGACCAAAAAGGGTGTTCCCTACGCGAGGGTGGATGGCGCGGCTGCGGCTGCGCCCTCGCTGACGATTGGCGGATACGCTGCCAATGCTGCGGATGCAGAAGGGCTTGCGGCGCAGCTCGAGGCAGCAGGCTATTCCACCGATCCAGTCAAGCCCGCCACTCGCGCATTGCTGCTGATTGGCCTCGGCATCGTTTTGCTGAATCTGTTTGGCGCTTTGACTTACGGTCCGGTTGGTGCGTGGATGGTCGAACTTTTCCCGGCGCGCACCCGCTACTCATCGCTCGCCATTTCCTATAATTTCGGGGTTGGCTATTTCGCAGGGTTCATGCCGTTCATCGTGCAATATATCGTCGCCACCACGGGCAATCCCTTTGCGGGTTTTTGGTATCCGGTTGCGATGGTCGTGATTGCGGCGACGATCGCGCTGTTCGGTTTGCCCGAAACGGCTGGCAAGCCTTTAGAATGAGGAAACACAAATGAACTGGCACGGCAAAACCGCCTTCATCACCGGCGGCGTATCAGGCATCGGCTTTGGGATCGCGCGTGCTTTTAGCAATGCGGGGATGGCGCTGATCCTCGCCTACCGCAATGAGGCGCACCGGGCTGAGGCCGCGCACTGGTTTGACGCGCAAGGCCGGGCGCAGCCCCGCTTTGTAAAGCTCGATGTCACAGACCGTGCTCGCTGGGCTGAGGTTGCCGCTGAGGTGGGCAAAGTCCATGTCCTCGTCAACAATGCAGGCGTCAGTGTTTTCGGGCCGACCGACGAGGCCTCTTATGATGATCATGATTGGATCATGGGGGTGAATTACGGCGGCGTCGTCAATGGCTGCGTGTCGTTTATGCCCGGTATGAAGGCGCACGGCGAAGGCGGGCATATCGTCAACGTCGCGAGCATGGCTGCGTTTTGTTCAGGTCCGCAGGCGGGGATTTATACCGCGAGCAAATTCGCGGTACGCGGGCTCACGGAATGCCTGCGCTACAACCTAGCGCCCTATCATATTGGCGTCTCGCTCATGTGCCCTGGCCTCACAAGAACCAACGCTTGGGATTCAGCGCTCAAGCGTCCGGATGCGTTTGCAGATTCGGGCTTTGCAGCGCCTGATCGCGCAGCGCTTGAGCAATTTGGCACGGCCTTTGACCTCGGCATGGACCCTCTTGAAGTTGGCGAAAAAACGCTCGCGGGCATGACAGCGAATAGCGGTCTTATTCTGACCCACCCTGACCATGCTGACGATATTGAAGCGATTTACCGCGATACGATGGCTGCACTTCCCGTTGAACCCATTCCTGCCGGGCGCGCCGAAATTGAACGGTTGCGACGCGACGCCAACCGCGCGGCGGCGGCAGGCGCGATGATCGAGATAGGAGACCTGACATGACAAGCGTGCCATCAGCCGCCATAGCAACCCAAATCACCTATTTGCTGCCAACTTCGCGGGTCAATCGCCGCTTTTGGGCTCCCGGCGCTGAATGCAACACCGGCACATACGCGCCCTATGACGTCACAATTCGCAATGCCCGGTTGGCGACTGCGCCTTTCACCCTTGATGAGCAGGGCTTCGCGCTGGCGCACCACCACAGCGCGATCACCGATTGGGAATCCAATTATGGCCCGCAGAGCGCCTATGCCGCCGAAGTGGAAGCGGTCGTGAAGGCGATGTGCGGGTGCGATCTCGTCATCCCCATGGGCGGGATGATCCGCACATCGGGCATCACGAGCGAGACCATGCAACCGCCAGCGGGCGAAGCGCATGTTGATTTCACGACGAAATCCGCAAAAATGGTGGCGGACCGCATGTATGCGATTGGCGCGCCCGGCGGGCCCGGGTACAGCCGCTTCATCTGCTTTTCACTGTGGCGCGCCTTGTCACCTGCCCCGCAAAACTGGCCGCTCGCCTTGTGTGATGGCCGGAGCGTGCGCGATGATGAAGGCACACATAATACCAAGGTCGATGTCGATGAATTGCCAACGGGTGATGCGCTCTTCGCACCAATAGCGGGTGAAGAAGAGATGGTTGCGGCCACGATCTTTCACCACTCGCCGGATCATCGCTGGTGGTATTTCCCCGATATGACCGCCGATGAAGTCATCTTCATCAAATTTCATGATAGCGATCACAGCCGGACCTGGCGCGCGCCGCATACCGCCTTTCATGACAAGGACCGTCTGGATGCGAATATCCGCCGCTCGATGGAGTTTCGCGGTGTTGCCTATTTCAATTAGACCGCGCGACAAAAGCTGCACACACGCGTCGAAAGAGACGAAAGAGACGCGACTCTATAGGTAAAAAAGAAAATGTCTCTTTTGCCCAGAGCCTCAACCTTTAGCCCTCGATGGCGTTCAGTTGGATCGCCATTGCGGGGAGCGGAGCGACGCGGCAATCCGGTTCCGCGCTCGAGATCTGGATTGCCGCGCTTCGCCCGCAATGACGGTGTATAGGCAACCTAACGTCATCAAGCCTTAACGGCGCGCGGGCTGGTCGATATTCAAAACTGAGAAAGAGCCCGCTCTGAAAAGCAAAATAAATCCTATAGTTCAAGGAGAACGTGCGCCCAATTGGAGCGCCGCCGACCGGCGCCGCAGCGCCATCAATTATGGGTTATGCCGCTTGCCGCGCGGCGCGGCTGGCGCTGGCGGCCTCAAGCAAGCTGGCTTCAATCGCCTTTAAGCGCGCATCACTGACAATCTTGTCGCCGATCAAATCGGTCACGTAAAATGTATCGACCGCCCGTTCGCCGTACGTCGCAATATGCGCAGAGCGGATCGTTACTTTGGCCTCAAAGAGTACTTGCGCCAGCGCGTTGAGCAAAGCGGGACGATCGCGCGCGTTGACCTCGATCACCGTTTGGCGGTTTGAGGCGCGGTTATCGATCAGCACGTTGGGCGCAATATCAAAGGCTTCCGCCCGCACGCGCGGGAGCGGGCGTGCTTTTAGCTTTTCAGCCATTTCGGCGCGATTGGTGAGCGCATCGCGGATGGCTTGTTCGATACGGCGGAGTCGCTCAGGCTCATCAAAAGGCTGACCAAACGGATCTTGGACAAGGAAGTTGTCGAGCGCCATGCCATCCTTAGTGGTGTGGATGCGGGCATCGATAATGCTGCCGCCGACTGCGTGAATACCCCCCGCCGCGCGGTAGAAAAGGCCCGGATGATCGACCGCAAAAATGGTCACGAGTGTTGCGCCGCGTGAGGGATAGACCGTTGCCGCAATCGTCAGATCAGCATCTCCTGCGGCCCCGATCAGGCGCGCGTTACTTTCCAAAATGTCGTCGGGCTCGGCGATAATATAGGCGTCTGGAAGGCGCTTTACGAGCGCTTTGAACTGCGCGTCATTCCAGCCAAGCGCGGCTTTAAGCGCCTGCTGCTTTGCCGTAATCCGCTCGCCGCGACCGCGTTGCTTGTGGCCGAGCCGGAGCACCTCTTCAGCCCCTTCATAAAGATCAGACAGCAATTGCCGTTTCCAGCTATTCCAGATCCCGGGACCAACCGCGCGGATATCGACGACGGTGAGCGCGAGCAACAACCGGAGCCGCTCGGGCGATTGCACTTGCTCGGCGAAATCAAGGATCGTTTTGAAATCAGCCAAATCGCGTTTGAAGGCGACGGCTGACATGAGGAGGTGCGTGCGCACCAGCCACGCGACGGTTTCGGTTTCAGCGGGGCTGAGGCCAAGCCGCGGGCAGAGCTTCATGGCGACCTCAGCCCCCAAAATAGAATGATCGCCGCCGCGCCCTTTGGCAATGTCATGCAAAAGCACGGCCACATACAGGACGCGCCGGGATACAATTTGATGTAAAATGGCGGTTGCGAGCGGGTGATCCTCGCCAAGAACGCCCTTCTCGATCCGCGAGAGCAGCCCGATGGCGCGGATGCTATGTTCGTCAACGGTGTAGTGATGATACATATCGAACTGCATCTGGGCGACCACACGCCCAAAATCGGGCACGAAGCGCCCAAAAACCGTCGCCTCATTCATCCAACGCAACACATATTCGGGCTCGCGCTTCGACGTTAGAACGCTCATAAACAGGGCGTTAGCGCGCGGGCTATTGCGGATTTTGGCGTCGATCAGCTTGGCATCGCGATTGGCCGCCCGCATTGCTTGGGGATGGATCTCCAATCCATGCTCATCGGCGAGCGCAAAAATCTCGATGAGGCGCACAGGGTCTTCGCGGAACCAATCATCCTTAGGCAAGGCGAGCCGTCCCTTATCAAGGACAAATCCAGACAGCTTCTTTGGCGCACGACGAAACCCTGCGAGACTGGCCAGAACGCCCTTTCTTTTCGGCGCGAAGCTATCGTCAAGATGCGCGAGGAAGACGCCAGTTAGATCGCCCACCTGCTTCGCGATTAAAAAATAATGCTGCATGAACCGCTCAACCGCCGAACGGCCGGGGCGATCCTTATAATGCATCCGCGCCGCAATCTCGCGCTGGACATCAAAGGTCAGTCGTTCCTCGGCGCGATCGGCCAGAAGATGGAGATTACACCGCACCGCCCAGAGGAAATTTTCCGCCTTTTGAAATTGCTTCAGCTCGGCTGCGGTTAGCAAACCCTTATCAACAAGCTCGGCAACACTGCTTGCCCGGTGCACATATTTGCCAATCCAGAACAAGGTGTGCAGATCGCGCAAACCGCCCTTGCCTTCCTTGAGGTTTGGCTCAACCACATAGCGACTATCGCCCATGCGCTTGTGGCGCGCATCGCGTTCGGCCAATTTCTCGGTGACATAGGCGCGGGCTGATCCGGCCACGACTTCGGCTTGAAACCGCAACGCCGTTTCATCATAAAGCGCTTCGTCTCCCCAGATAAAGCGGGCCTCAAGATAAGCTGTCCGTATTGTGAGATCGTCCTTTGCCATCCGGATCATCTCGTCCATGGACCGGCTCGAATGGCCCACTTTCATGCCGAGATCCCACAGCGTGTAGAGGATCGATTCGATCACTTGCTCGGTCCAGCCGGTTGGCTTGTAGGGGGTGATGAAGGCTATATCGACGTCAGAATAGGGGGCCATCTCGCCGCGACCATAGCCGCCCACGGCAGCGAGGCAGAGCCGCTCAGAGGCGGTTGGGTTGTTCAGCTTATAGAGCCGCTGCACCGTAAAATCATAAACAAGGCGCAGCAATTGATCGGTCAGGAAGGCCTGCGCCGTCGCGGCGGCGCGACCATCGGTGGGGTGGGCTTCGATCCGCCGCGCAATCTCGGCGCGCCCGGCCTCGTTTGCAGGCTTTAGAAGCGCCGTCGCAGCCTTGCGGAGCGCCGTCTCGCCGTTCGCTTCAACATTTGCCAGCGCGTCGGCAAGGGCGCGACGGTCAATGATCGCGCGGCGGTTGGGAATTTGCTGGATCATTGGGGCTCATCCTGCGCCATGCGTTTGATTTCGTAAAGCTGTGCGAGTGCATCGCGCGGGCTGAGCGCGTCGACATCGAGGGCAGCCACCGCCTCGCGCAGGGCATCGCGCTTTTCCGCGGGCAGCGACGCGGCAAAAAGCGGAAGATCGTCGAGCCCGGCAGCGAGCCCTCCGGTGGCGTCTCGCCCCGCTTCGAGCTTCGACAGGACGGCTTTGGCGCGCGCGAGAACCGCAGGGGGCAGCCCAGCCAACCGCGCCACCGCGATGCCGTAGCTCCGGTCTGCCGGCCCTGTCGCAAGCTCATGCAGCAGCACGAGGTCACCCTTATATTCTCGCGCGCGAACATGGTGGAGCGCGAGCGCGGGCAGTTTTTCCGCCAGCCGCGTAAGCTCATGATAATGCGTTGCAAACAGGCAGCGGCTCTGGTTGACCTCATGCACCGCCTCGACCACCGCCCACGCAATGGCAAGGCCGTCATAGGTTGAAGTGCCGCGGCCGACTTCATCCAAAATGATGAGGCTTTGCGCTGTGGCTTGCGAGAGGATGGCGGCTGTTTCTACCATTTCGACCATGAAGGTGGACCGCCCGCGCGCCAGATTGTCTGATGCCCCAACGCGGCTGAACAAGCGGTCTACAAGGCCCAAGGTCGCGCGCGACGCCGGCACATACGACCCGGCTTGCGCGAGCACCGCGATCAGCGCGTTCTGGCGGAGAAAGGTCGACTTGCCGCCCATGTTGGGCCCCGTGATCAACCACAGGCGCTTCGAAGGCTCAAGCGCGCAATCATTGGCCACAAAGCGGTCGCCGGTGAGTCGGAGCGCTTCCTCGACCACCGGATGGCGACCGCCTTCAATCATAAACCGGTTCTCGGCAGAAAAAGCGGGGCGGCACCAGCCCCCCTCAACCGCACGTTCAGCCAAGGCCGAAGCGACATCAAGCCGCGCCAAGGCGTCGGCAGTCGCCGCGATTTCGCGCGCACGCGCGCAGGCTTCACCGACGAGCTCTTCGAAATGCGATGCTTCTGCGGCCAAGGCATGGGCGCTCGCCTGCGTGACCCTGAGCGCAAGACTGTGGAGGTCCGCTGCATTAAAGCGGACAACGCCCGCAAGCGTTTGACGGTGGGTAAATCCCATCTCGGGCGCCATGAGAACATCGGCGTTTTTGGCGGCGACTTCGATGTGATACCCGAGCACATTGTTATGCTTGATGCGCAGTCCCGCGACACCTGTTTGCGTGCGGTATTGCGCTTCAAGACGCGCCATGGCTTGCCGCCCGTCGCTGCCAAGGCTGCGGAGGTCATCGAGTGCGGCATCATAGCCTTCTGCGATATAGCCGCCTTGTGCTGCATCAAGCGGCGGCGCGGGCACAAGTGCGCGCATGAGATGGTCAACCAAGGCTCCGTGCCCTGATAAGCGCGGCAAAAGAGTGTCGAGCAGGGGCGGGCGCTGCTCTAGCCTGCCGAGTTGTTCGCAGAGGGTGCGCGCTTGCCCAAGCCCATCACGCAACTGCCCCAGGTCACGCGGCGATCCCCGGCCCGCAGCGATCCGGCCCAATGCGCGCGCCACATCGGCGAGGCTTTTGAGCGTGCGGCGCAACGCCTCGCGGCCTCCATGATCGTCGACCCAATAGCGGACCAAATCGAGCCGCTCGGTGATCGCTTCCGCCTTGAGCAAGGGCGCGCTGATATCCCCGGCGAGCAGCCGCGCCCCGGCGCCAGTCACCGTTCTGTCGACGGCTTCAAGCAAGCTGCCTTTGCGCGCGCCGCTTGCATTACGGACAAGCTCAAGGCTATCGCGCGTTGCCGCATCAATGGCCATATGGTCAGAACTGGCCCGGCGCAGTGGCGGCTCAAGAAACGGAAGCGCGCCCTTGCCGACATGGTCGAGATAGGCAAGTAATCCGCCAATGGCCGCGCGTTCTGCGCCGGTCAGGCCGCCAAAGCCATCGAGCGTCATGACGCCAAAAACGGCTTTGAGTCGCTGTTCTCCGGCGCCCGCGTCAAAGTCTATGCGGGGGCGGCTCTGCCCGCCTAGGGCGCTGCCTTCCGGCACAAGGATTTCAGAGGCTGCGAGCCGTGCCAGCTCTGCGTCAAGGTTCGCGGGCGCAACCTCGCCAGTTTCAAAGCGGCCGGTTGATATGTCTGCGGCGGCATATCCAATGCGGTCTCCGTGCGGTGCGAGCGCTACCAGCCAATTGGCGGCGCGGGCCTCAAGCAAGCTTTCTTCGGTCAAGGTTCCCGCTGTCACCACGCGAACAATGCCGCGTGCAACAAGGGTTTTGCCGCCGCGCGCTTTGGCGTCCGCTGGCGATTCGATCTGTTCGGCGATGGCGACGCGTTGTCCGGCCCGGATGAGCCGCGCGAGATAAGCGTCTGAGGCGTGCACCGGTACGCCGCACATCGGAATAGGAGCGCCCTGATGTTCACCGCGCGCGGTCAGCGCAATATCGAGAATATGCGCCGCAATGCGGGCATCCTCAAAGAACAACTCGAAAAAATCGCCCATGCGGTAGAAGAGCAGACAGTCTTCGGCTTCGGCCTTTAGCGCAAGATATTGCACCATCATCGGGGTTGGGGCGGAAGGAGCGTCGGCCATGGCTAAGTGCGATAGCGCATTTACTTTGCCGATCAAGCCGAGGCTTTTGACGCCTCAAGCGCTTCGCTCGCTTCGACCCATTTTGCTTCTGCAGCCTCAAGCGCCGCTGCGATCCGCCCGCGTCGCTGCGAAAGTTCACTCATCGTGAGCGCAGCATAATCTGGCGCGGCGGTACTGGGGTCAAACATCGCCCGGTCAATGGCGCTCCGAACGACGTCGAGCTGCGCCATATCGCCTTCGGCGTCGCGCACAGCTTTTGCCAATTGCTGCTGGCGTTCGCGTGCTTGCGCAGCCGCCTTGCGGTCTTCTTTCTTGTTGCCGCGCGGCTGATCGCTGCCCTTTGGCTGGTTTTTGCCGAGAATGAAATCGGTGTAATCTTCAAGGCTTCCCGCATAGTCGGTGGCCGTTCCGCCATCGACGAGTACAAGGCGGTCTGCGGTCAGCTCGACCATATGGCGATCATGGCTGACGAGAACCACCGCGCCTTCATAGGCATTGAGTGCCTGAACAAGGGCTTCGCGCGCATCGACATCAAGATGGTTTGTCGGCTCATCGAGGATGAGCATATGCGGGGCCTCGCGCGTGATGAGCGCAAGGGCAAGCCGCGCGCGTTCTCCGCCTGAGAGTTTGCCGACCTGCGTTGTGGCCTTCGCGCCGGAGAAGCCAAAGCGCCCCAATTGGCCGCGCACGGCCCCCGGGCTCGCACCCTTCATCATGCGGGTCATATGCTCAAGCGGGGTGTCCCCCCCATCGAGCTCTTCGACCTGATATTGGGTAAAATAGCCAACGCGCATCTTGTTCGAGGTCGCGATTGTGCCCTCCATCGGCGCGAGCTGCGCGGCAAGCAGGCGCGCGAGCGTCGTTTTGCCATTGCCGTTGCGCCCCAGAAGCGCAATCCGGTCATCGGGATCAAGCCGCAGGTTCAGCCGTTCGAGGATCGGCGCACCGGCGGTATAGCCAACGCTCGCCAGATCAAGCGTAACGAGCGGCGGCTTCAGTTCATCGGGACTTGGAAAGTCAAAGGAGAGGCTCGGGTCTTCGACCATCGCCAAAACAGGCTGCATTCGCGCGAGCGCTTTGGCGCGCGACTGCGCCTGTTTGGCCGTGGAGGCGCGCGCACTGTTGCGGGCGATATAGTCTTGCAACTTGGCGCGCTGTGCGTCCTGCGCGGCCTTGGCTGCCGCCAGCTGCGCCGCGCGTTCGGCGCGCTGCCGCTCAAAGCTGTCATAGCCGCCGGTATAAAGCGTGGTTTCACCGTTTTCGAGGTGGAGGATATGATCGACAACCGTGTTCAGCAGATCGCGCTCATGGCTGATCACGATGATCATTGCTGGATAGGCTTTGAGAAAATTCTCAAGCCAAAGCGTCGCTTCGAGATCGAGATGGTTTGAGGGCTCGTCGAGCAGCAGCAAATCGGGCTCTGAAAAGAGCAGCGCGGCAAGCGCGACGCGCATTTTCCAGCCGCCCGAAAAACTATCGAGCGGTTGCCCCTGCATGTCTTCATCAAACCCAAGGCCGACAAGAATTCGCGCAGCCCGCGCTGGCGCGGTATAGGCGTCAATCGCGATCAGACGCTCATGGATCTCCCCAACGCGGTCAGGGTCAACACAGGTTTCACTCTCAAGCAACAAATCCGCGCGCTCGGTGTCGGCGGCAAGCACGGTCTCAAACGGTGTTGAATTGCCGTGAGGGGCCTCCTGCGCAATATAGCCGATCCGTGTTTTGCGCGGCATCTCGATGCTGCCTTCATCGGGGTCGAGCTCACCAATCATCACTTTCATGAGTGTTGATTTGCCCGCGCCGTTACGGCCAATAAGCCCGACACGGCTTTTGGATGGCAGCGCAGCGGTTGCACGGTCAAGGATAGTGCGTCCGCCAAGGCGCACGGTGATGCCAGATAAGTTGAGCATGATGGCCGCGCGCCTAGCAGCTTTTCAGAAATTTAACAGGCGCTTTCGCCGCGCACGCCTTTCTATTTGCTGACAAGTTCATTTTCGCGCCGTTCACAGCGACTCGGGCAGAACGGGATTGTGCTGATCCAGCGTATTCGGGTCAGCACACCGAAAGGAGCAGACTATGCGTAAATCTTTGATAATCGCCCTTCTGGCAACGACGCTGGTGCCAACCGCCAGCTTCGCTCAATCGCGCGATACGGGGTATGGCTCGCGCGACTATGATGCCCGTGATGCGGGGCGCGGCGAGCGGGATGAGGACCGCCAAGACTATCGCCGGGACGACCGCGATGATCGATACGGTGCCCGCGACGATGAGCGCGGCGGATGGCAAGGGCACCGCTGGCACAATCGCGGCGATCACCGCGATCAAAGAGGCTATGGCAGACGCTTTGTAATCTCTGACCCATGGCGGTACCGCTTGCCAGCGACGCGTGGCTATACGCGCTGGGTACGCGACCGCGATGACGCGCTTTTGATCGACATGCGCGACGGCGATGTCATCAAGGTTTTTCGTCACTATTTCCGCTAGGAAATGAAACGCTGGCTCGGGACAAATCTGTTCCGAGCCCTGCTTTCGGGCGTGCGAACCTTTGCGCTTCTAGGCTATTTAACAACACCGTCAATGGTCTTGCCAAGGCCGAAGACAGAGCTGCGGAGGCCGCCCTCTTCTTTGCCCATATAGGTGTAAATCCCTTTGAGCGCTTGTTCGGTCACGCTGTTCGTCAAGCCTTCATCATTGAGCTTTGTCATGCCCATCAGGCTGCCAGCGGTCTTGTTGAGCTTTGCAAGCTGACTATAGGCACCCACTCTGTTGAGGGCTGTCATGATCAGCGGCCGCACCTTGGTGTAAAGCTCGCTCCCTGCGCTCTTTTGCAGATATTTGGTGCCACCGTCACTCTTTGCGACGATCCCCGGCACGTCGTTGAGCGTCATGCCGTTGACGGCTGAGCGAAACACAGGCTTAGCCTCAAGCGCGGCCAAACTTGCCGCATCATTGAGGCTTTTGGTGAGCTTTGTTGTCAGGCCGAGCTTATCCCCTGCTTTCATGAGCTTTGAGGCGAATTTACCGGTCGTGCCAGGCAAGAGAACGCGCACAGCAGTATCGGCATAAAAAGCGCCAGGCTTTGCCAGCTTGTCGAGGGCTTTGTCCGACGCGTTGCCGAGCATCGATTTTAGCGATGACCCGTCAAGAAGGCCGGCTTGCAAGGGGCGCGCTATGATGAGCGACGCGGTGAAGGCCGCTGCGCTGGTCAAAAGCGTCCGGCGTGCCATCTTCATTCCCATTTGATCCATTCCTGCTCTCCCTTGATGATGGGCACACCCTATCAGGCCGCTTTCCATGTACCAAGCCTATAGCGAACAGGCAGGGCGCGCGCCAAAGACGCGACCTGCGCTTTTGCTTCTTCTTCTGGGCCCGAAGTCCTTCAAAAAAAACGGAAACCTCTTTGTGAGAAATTAAGATCTGCCGGGCTAAGTTCCGACAAAGGGTTTTGGGGGCCGACAGTGGACTATCAGGGGCATTTGCAAGACAGCGCAAGAGACGTTTCTGCGGTTTCCAAGGAAAACTGCGCGTTGCGCGCTGAGGTTGAAACGCTTCGCGGCCAGATTGTGGCGCTCGAAGCGCTCGTCGTCACCGATACGCTGACGCCGCTCGCCAATCGTCGGGGCTTTGAGCGGCGGCTTGAATTTGAGATTAGG
>JBEGTP010000131.1:0-2689 GCA_041179365.1 Pseudomonadota bacterium | reverse complement strand
GAAAGCATGATGGCTATGCCGGTTGAGGCGTTTTAGGGGCGGTCAGGAGGTCGTTCCCCCGCCTTCGCGGGGGCGCGCTGCCATCATTCCGGTAAGAAATCCGGAACCGATAAATACCGCTCACCCGTGTCATAGTTGAAGCCCATCACGCGGGAACCCTTGGGAAGTTCAAGCAATTTCTGCGCAATCGCGGCAAGGGTCGCGCCCGATGATATGCCGACCAGCATTCCTTCTTCGGTGGCGGCGCGGCGGGCCATGGCTTTGGCGTCAGCTGGGTCGACCTGAATGACGCCGTCCAGCAAAGCAGTATGCAGGTTTTTGGGAATAAAACCGGCACCAATGCCTTGGATCGGGTGCGGCGCAGGCGATCCGCCACTGATGACCGGCGAAAGCGTTGGTTCGACGGCAAAAACTTTGAGCGCGGGCCATTTTTGCTTGAGCACTTCAGCACAGCCGGTGATGTGGCCGCCGGTGCCAACGCCAGTAATCAGCGCGTCGGGCGGTGTATCGGCAAAGTCATTGAGAATTTCGAGCGCTGTCGTTCGTGCATGAACAGCAATATTGGCCGGGTTGTCAAATTGGCCCGGCATCCATGAACCCGGCGTCGCAGCGACGATCTCCATCGCGCGTTCGATAGCGCCCTTCATGCCCTTTTCGCGCGGGGTGAGGTCAAAGCTCGCGCCATAGGCAAGCATCAGGCGGCGGCGCTCAAGGCTCATGCTTTCGGGCATCACGAGAATGAGCTTATACCCCTTTACCGCCGCAACCATTGCGAGGCCAATTCCGGTGTTGCCAGATGTCGGCTCAACAATCGTGCCGCCGGGCTTAAGCGCACCCGATTTTTCGGCATCCTCAATCATCGCTAGGCCGATACGATCCTTGATCGATCCGCCGGGGTTGGCGCGTTCGGATTTGATCCAGACTTCAGCGTCAGGAAAGAGCTTTGCCATACGGATGTGCGGCGTGTTGCCGATGGTTTCGAGGATGGTGGCGAATTTCATTTCGGCGCGTCCTTAGTGTGAGGTTCGAATGTCCGGGCGTTGCGCAGTTCAGGGAAAAGCCACGCCCAAAGGCCTGTAACAAAGATAGCCCCTACGCCGCCAAATACAACCGCAGCAATCGGGCTGTGGAGCAGGGCCGCTGCAAGGCCCGACTGAACCTCGCCCAATTCATTCGACGCCGAAATCGCGAGACCCGAGACCGAATTGACCCGCCCCCGCATCGCATCAGGCGTGTTGAGCTGCACCAGCGAACCCCGGACATAGACCGAAAGCATATCTGCTGCGCCAAGCAGCGCCAACATGCTCATTGAAAAAAGGAGGTTTTTAGAGAGGCCAAAGCCAATTGTCGCGGCTCCGAAAACGACGACCGCCCACAGCATTTTGACGCCAACATTGCGGGCGAGGGGTCGAAAAGCGAAGAGCAGGGCCACAACGGCAGCCCCAGCGCCAGGTGCCGCTCTGAGCCAGCCGAGCCCTTGTGTGCCGACGTGCAGAATATCGCGGGCGTAAACTGGGAGCATGGCCGTCGCGCCTCCGAGCAAGACAGCAAACAAATCCAGTGTGATCGCGCCGAGTAAAAACCGCTCCTTCTTGATGTAGACAAGACCGTCGATCATTTCACGCACGGGGTGGGCATGGACAAGCTTTTTGGGCGGGTGAACGGGCTTGATAAAGCTGATCGCAACGCTCGCTAGGGCGAGGAGCGTGGTTGCCATCCAATAGGGAGCAGACGGCGTGGCCGCATAAATGAAGCCTGCAATGGCAGGGCCGATGACCGACGCTGATTGCCAAGCAATTGAGCTCATCGCGATGGCGCGCGGAAGCACTGTCGCTGGCACGATGTTGGGCGCGATGGAGCTCATTGCCGGCCCCACAAAAACGCGCGCGACGCCGTGTAGCCCGGCAAAGGAAAACAGCAGCGGGAGCGATAACTGCCCATAAGTGGTGCAAAGCGCGAGCGATAACGCCACGAGCATGTCAACACTATTGGCCAGCCTTGCAACGGTGCGCCACTCAAAACGGTCCGCTGCCCATCCCGCGACCGGGGTTAATAGCAAGACTGGAATAAATTGCGCCAACCCGATCCAAAGCATCATCGGCGCGGCTTGCTCCGTCGTTAAGCCGTAATCGGTGCGTGCAATATCATAGACCTGCCACGCGAGAATGACGATCATCGCGACCGTTCCGATGACCCCCGCAAAGCGCGCGATCCAGAAGAGGCGGTAGTCACGGTACGCAAGCGGGCTTTGCGCGGGAAGAGCAGGCGAAGACACGGACTTGCCTTTGCCGCAAAGAACGGATCATGCAAGCCTCTTAAGATCAGGAACGAGCCTGATGATTCGCAAAGATGGGGGAAGGGACATGATGCGGCGTCATTTCGCATGGCAGATAGCGAGCCTTGTACTCACGCTCGGGATCACCGGCTGCCAAACAGCAGTCCCGCCACCGGCTGTTACCGGGTCTCTGCAATGGGCGGCTTTTGTCAAGGCCTATGCTGGCGAAGACGTGCGGCGAGACCCTGCGCGTGGCCTTGCTTTGGGGCTGCATAGCTTGGATGGGCAGTTGCCCGATTGGAGCGAGGCGGGGCTTCAGGCGCGCGCCGATTTTTATGCGCGGTCGATAGCCCAAGCAGATGCAATCGATGCTGGAACCCTCACGCGGAGCCAGCGGATCGAGCGCGTTCAGCT
>JBEGTP010000130.1:0-7210 GCA_041179365.1 Pseudomonadota bacterium | reverse complement strand
CTCGCGCCGCGCTTCTGTTTCAGCGACATAAAAACTTTCGGTATCGCCCGATACGAGGGCGCGAATAACCGGAGTGTTCGGGTTATAGGTCTGAACGAACACGCGGCCGGGCTTTGTCCCACGCCCCGCGCGTCCCGCGACTTGGGCAATCTGTTGGAAACTCCGCTCGGCTGCGCGCAAATCTCCGCCTTGCAAGCCAAGGTCTGCATCCACCACACCAACGAGCGTAAGATTTGGAAAGTGATAGCCCTTGGTGACAAGCTGGGTACCGATAACAATATCAATTTCGCAAGCTTCCATCCGCCCAACAAACTCAGCGGCTTTTGCTGGAGACCAGAGTGTGTCTGACGTGACAATAGCGCGGCGCGCTTCGGGAAAAAGGGCTGCAACTTCGTCAGCGATGCGCTCGACACCAGGGCCGCAGGCGACAAGCGCGTCCTCCTCCTTGCATTCAGGGCAGGCGCGCGGCTGGGGCTCTGTATGACCGCAATGGTGGCATTGGAGGCGGCTTAGCAGCCGGTGCTCGACCATCCAAGCGGTGCAATTTGGGCATTGAAATCGGTGGCCACAATGGCGGCACAGCGTGAGCGGCGCGAAGCCACGGCGATTGAGGAAGAGGAGTGATTGCTCACCGCGCTCAAGCCCATCTGCCATTGCGGCGACAAGACTGGGGGCAAGCCAGCGCCCGCGCTCAGGCGGGTTCTCGATCAGATCAATGGTCGAAATGACTGGCAATTGCGCGGTGCCGTGACGCTCGGGCAGCTTGATTTCGTGATAATGACCAAGCGCGACCTGCTGGCGCGTTTCAATGGCAGGGGTCGCGGTGGACAGGATGATCGGGCAGCCCTCAAAGCGCGCGCGCATCACCGCGACGTCGCGGGCATGATATTGCACGCCTTCTTCCTGCTTAAAGCTCGTTTCATGCGCTTCGTCGACAATGATGAGGCCCAGGTTTGTGTAGGGCAGAAACAGTGCGGAACGCGCTCCGACAGTGACGAGGGCCTCGCCTGCTATGATGCCGCGCCAGGCGCGTCGGCGCTGTGATTGGCGAAGGTCAGAATGCCAAGCGATGGGCACATGCCCAAAGCGAGCCTCAAAGCGGCGGAGAAACGGTTCTGTGAGGGCTATTTCTGGCAGGAGAACAAGCGTTTGCTTGCCCATGCGAAGCGCTTCAGCAACGGCCTCAAAATAAACTTCCGTCTTGCCAGATCCCGTTACGCCATCGAGCAAAACAGGCGAGAAGGCTTCAGCTTTGACCCTTTCCACTAGCTCAGATGCCGCCGAACTCTGCGCTTTACTCAGTTTGGGCGGGGCGAACGCGGGATCTGGATCGACAAAAGGCGTGTCGAGATTGACTTCCGCTCCTACGATGGCTCCGAGCTTTACAAGCCCTCGAATAACGGCATCAGACACGTCTGCAATCGTCGCCAGTTCGCGAATGAGGCCTTGCCGTTCACCAATGCGGTCTAACGCCTGCGTGCGTTGCGGCGTCATCTTAGCGGGGATGATCCCAGTTGCGCGATACTCGGTCACGGTCCGGCCGCCTTCAAGTGCGGCGGCAGACGATATCACCATCCGCAAAACCGCAGCCGGGGGCGAAAGATAATAAGAAGCCGTCCACTCAATCAGTCGACGCAGGGGGGCTCCAATAGGGGGGACGTCAAAGACCTCGAATAAATTGCGCAGGCGATTGTCGCCAACCTCACCCGCGCTTGGCATTGTGCCCTCTTCCCAAACGACCCCGACCATCTGGCGCGGTCCAAGCGGTGCCAGCACAATGCTGCCCGGCGCTACGCTCATGCCCTGCGGAACACGGTAGTCGAGCGGGCCAAGAGCCGGATTGAGAAGAAGAACACGAGCGCGAGTCATTTCCTACTCTCTAGCCGCCGTTCGCCTTGCTTGCCAGCGGCGGCGCTGCTAGCGGGCAGTTCATGTCAGTCGATCATGCAACCGTCCGCAAGATCGCCTCGCTTGCGCGCATCGCAGTTACCGATGGCCAGGTTGAAGCGATGGTGCCAGAACTCAACAATATCCTAGGCTGGATTGAGCAGCTAGGAGAAGTGGATACGTCCGCTGTCCAGCCGATGACCGCCGTTATCGCCAATACACTGAGGTTGCGCGACGACGTGGTTACAGATGGCAATGTTCGAGACAGTGTCCTGTCCAATGCGCCTCAGGCTGAACACGGATTTTTCACCGTGCCAAAGGTGATCGAATAATGTCAGACCTAACAAACCTAACCGTCGCCGCAATCCGCGATGGCTTTCGGGCGGGCGATTTTTCGGCGCGCGAAGTGGCTGATGCCTTTAATGCCAATGTGGCAGCGGCGCGCGCGCTCAACGCGTTTATCGTTGAAACGCCGGAGCATGCCGTCGCCGCCGCAGAGCAGGCTGATCGTGATCGAAGCGACGGGAGCTTACGTCCGCTCTCGGGTGTTCCTATCGGCATGAAGGACTTGTTTTGCACGAAGGGCGTGCAAACAACGGCTGCCAGCCACATTTTAGAGGGCTTCACCCCGCAGTATGAATCGACGGTTTCGGCCAAGCTTTGGGCGGCGGGTGCCGGAATGCTTGGTAAGCTCAACCTCGATCAGTTTGCGATGGGATCATCAAACGAGACGAGCTATTTTGGCAATGTGATTTCGCCCTGGAAGCGAAATGACGGCGGTAATGCGGCCCTCGCTCCCGGAGGATCGTCAGGCGGATCGGCTTCGGCAATTGCGGCGCGACTTTGCCCCGCTGCTACAGGCACAGACACTGGGGGCTCAATCCGTCAACCAGCGGCTTTTGTCGGCATCAGTGGTATCAAGCCAACCTATGGGCGCTGCTCACGTTGGGGCGTGATCGCCTTCGCTAGCTCGCTAGATCAGCCCGGACCGATGGCGCGCGATGTGCGCGATTGTGCGATCATGCTTGAGGCGATGAGCGGTTTTGATGCCAAGGATTCAACCAGCCTTGATTTGCCTGTGCCGAATTGGGAAGCGGCGCTCTCGGGCGATTTGCGCGGCAAACGTGTTGGCATTCCAAAGGAATACCGCGTCGAAAACATGCCCGCCGAAATCGACGCGCTGTGGGCTCAGGGGATCGCTTGGCTCAAGGATGCTGGCGCAGAGATCGTCGAGGTTTCGCTTCCGCACACTCAATATGCGCTTCCGGCTTATTATATCATTGCCCCGGCTGAGGCCTCTTCTAACCTCGCGCGCTATGATGGCGTGCGGTACGGCCTGCGCGATCTCCCAGAAGGCGCGGGATTGCAGGATATGTATGCCGCGACGCGCGCCGCCGGTTTTGGCGACGAAGTGAAGCGTCGCATCCTGATCGGTACTTATGTGCTTAGCGCAGGATTTTATGATGCTTACTTCACACAGGCTTCGAAGGTACGTGCCCTCATCGCGCGCGATTTTGAGCAGGCTTTTGAAAAATGCGATGTTCTCCTCACGCCAACAGCCCCGTCTGCGGCCTTTGCACTTGGCGAAAAGAGCGCGGATCCGCTGGCGATGTATTTGAATGATGTGTTCACCGTGCCAAGCTCGCTTGCGGGGCTTCCCGCCATGTCTGTGCCTGCGGGGCTTGACGGGCAGGGGCTTCCCCTAGGGCTCCAGATCATCGGGCAGGCGCTTGACGAGCAAGCTGTGCTCAATGCGGGTCTTGCGATTGAGCAGCGCGCCAAGTTTGCGGCGAAAGCGGAGAAATGGTGGTGAGTGAATTTCGAATCAAAGGCGAAACGGGCGAATGGGAGGTCGTAATCGGTCTTGAAGTTCATGCCCAGATCACGTCCAATTCAAAACTCTTCTCGGGCGCGGACACGACATTTGGTGCAGAGCCGAATACGCAAGTGTCGCTTGTCGATGCGGCCATGCCCGGCATGTTGCCGACGCTCAACGGTGTCTGCGTTCGTCAAGCCGTCCGGACGGGGCTTGCCATAAACGCGCAAATCAATCGCTGGTCGCGATTTGACCGCAAAAATTATTTCTACGCCGATCTCCCGCAGGGCTACCAGATTTCGCAGCTCTATCACCCAATCGTCGGCGAGGGCGAAATTTTGCTCGATGCGGATGAAAAGGGCGGCATAGCGGCGGATAAGACCATCGGTGTTGAGCGCATTCACATTGAGCAAGATGCCGGTAAGTTGATGCATGATCAGCATCCAACCCGGTCTTACGTTGATCTCAATCGCTGTGGCGTCGCGCTGATGGAAATCGTTTCCAAGCCTGATATGCGCTCGCCTGCTGAAGCGGGAGCCTATGTAAAAAAGCTCCGGTCGATCTTGCGTTACGTTGGGTCGTGCGACGGTAATATGGAAGAAGGTTCGATGCGCGCCGACGTGAATGTCAGTGTGCGCAAGCCGGGTGACGAATTCGGCACGCGGACCGAAACGAAGAATGTTAATTCTGTGCGCTTTATTCAGGCGGTCGTCGAGTATGAGGCACGCCGCCAGGTCGAAGTGATCGAAGAAGGCGGCAAGATTGTTCAGGAAACGCGGCTTTTTGATCCCGACAAGGGCGTGACACGGTCGATGCGGTCCAAGGAAGATGCGCATGACTATCGCTACTTTCCTGATCCCGATCTTTTGCCGCTGGAACTTACGGAAGCTTTTGTGGCAGAATGCGCGGCTTCGCTGCCAGAGCTCCCCGATGCCAAGCGCGCGCGCTATCAGGAAAAGCTTGGGATTTCGGCCTATAATGCCGATGTGTTGACAGCCGATGTTGAAACCGCCCGCTGGTTTGAAGCCTTGCTGGAGGAAGATGTCGACGCCAAGCAGGGCGCTAATTGGGTGATGTCTGACCTTTTCGGTGCGCTCAATCGCCTCGGCAAGGATATCGCCGATAGCCCGGTCAGTCCACCGCAGGCAGCGGCACTCCTCAAGCTCGTGGCAGACGGGACGCTTTCGGGGACATTATCAAAGCAGGTCTTCGAAATCATGCTCGAAACGGGCGAGGATCCGGCCAAGATTGTCGAAGAAAAGGGGCTCAAGCAAACCAGCGACACCGGGGCCATTGACGCTGTGATCGTCGACGTTTTGGCTGCTAATAGTGATAAGGTAGAGCAATACCGCAGCGGAAAAGATGCGCTTTTTGGCTTCTTTGTTGGGCAGACGATGAAAGCGATGGGCGGCAAGGCTAATCCCGGCGTCGTCAATGAATTGCTCAAAAAGGCGCTTTGCAAATAGTGGCGTTGGACCGTCGCTTTGGAAAAATGCATGCTGCACCCCTCGCCCTTGCCCTCTCCTCAATCCCTGCTATAGACCCGCGCGACCGGACTTGTGTGCGGGCGTGGCGAAATTGGTAGACGCACCAGATTTAGGTTCTGGCATCGAGAGATGTGGGGGTTCGAGTCCCTTCGCCCGCACCAAATTTCGCCGTGTCGAGCGGGCTACCGTCGTTTTTAGAGATTTCCAGAGGTTCGAGTAGAAATGCAAACTGTCGAGACGTTGAACGAAGGCCTGAAGCGCGCCTATACCCTGACCATCACCGCAAAAGACATTGCGGGACGCGTGGATAGCGAAGTGACCAAACTTGCGCCGCAAGTGCGGATGCCTGGTTTTCGTCCCGGTAAAGTTCCGGCCAACCTTATTCGCAAGATGCACGGCGAATCGCTCCAGGCAGAGGCGCTCAATACTGCGGTTCAAGAAGCCGTTCAGGGGCTCATCGCCTCTAAAAAGCTGCGCCCCGCGATTTCGCCTTCGGTCGATCTTGATGAAGGCTATGCGCACGGCAAAGATGCTGAGGTTAAAGTCGCGCTTGAAATTCTTCCTGACGTCCCTGCGCCACAGATCGATGGCCTGACACTTGAGCGTTTGACCGTTGCGGCTGACGACGCGGCGATCAATGAGTCGCTGGGTAAGATTGCTTCTCAGCAAAAGGGCTGGGACGATGCACCAAAGGCGCACAAGGCGCGCGAAGGCGACCTTGTTATGATGGACTTCCTCGGCAAAGTTGACGGCGAAGCCTTTGAAGGCGGCAAGGGCGAGAATGTTGCGATCGAAATCGGATCTGGTCGCCTCATTCCTGGGTTTGAAGACCAGCTCGTCGGGGTGAAAGCCAATGACGAGAAGACCATTACTGTAACCTTCCCCGCGGACTATAGCGTAGATTACCTCAAGGGGGCCGCCGCTACGTTTGACCTGGTGGTCAACGAAGTGCGCACGCCCAAGGAAGCCGTTGCGGACGAAGAGTTTGCAAAGTCACTGGGACTTGAAGGGCTTGAGCAGCTTAAAGGTTTGGTCAAGGGCCAGATTGAACAGGAACACGGCCAATTGACTCGCACGCACATGAAGCGGCGTTTGCTTGATCAGCTTGCCGCAGCGCATGATTTTGAAGTGCCACCATCGATGGTCGAAGCTGAATTTAAGCAGATATGGGAGCAGCTCGAGCATGAGGTAACCCACGAAGCTGACCCAGAAGCGGCGCGGCAGGAAATGGAAGCTGAACGCGAAGATTATCGCGCGATTGCTGTGCGTCGCGTGCGGTTGGGCCTGCTTCTCTCTGAAATTGGCCAAGCCAATGGCGTTGAGATCAGCCCTCAGGAAATGAACCAACTGATTGTTCAAGCGTCTTCGCAATATGACGCGAAGGATCGCCAGAGGTTCGTGGAGTTTGTGCGCCAAGATCCAATGGCTGCCGCTCAAATTCGCGCGCCGCTCTATGAAGACAAAGTCGTCGATTTTCTCTTTTCCAAGGCGACGATCACTGAGCGCACGGTGACAGCTGAAGAGCTTCAGGCCGAAATCGAAGCCGAAGATGATGGACACGTGCACGGCCCTGGCTGTGGTCACGATCACGGTGACGAAAAGCCGAAAGCCAAAAAGGCCGCAGCCAAAAAAGAGGCCGCTCCTGCTAAGGCGAAGGCTGAGAAAGCTTCGGCGCCTGCCAACGCTGAGACAGATGCGGCGGCAAAGCCTGCCAAGAAGGCGGCTGCCAAGAAGAAAGACGCTTAGCACCGCTCCGCGCCCGCTCTTTGCTACTCTGTAAGGAGCGGCGCGCCTGTTTTTTGCCGTCAGCGGCCAATTCGATGACATTTTAATCGAAATTTACCATGTCTGCGGCTAAGCCCCGGGCATGGAAAACGCCCAAGCTCTGCGGGTCGCAGTTTTGCTGCCCTGTTACAATGAAGAAGCCGCGATTGCACAGACTGTGCGAGACTTTCGCGCTGCGCTGCCGCACGCGACTGTTTACGTCTACGATAACAACAGCTCAGACCGCACTGTTGCA
>JBEGTP010000129.1:0-3428 GCA_041179365.1 Pseudomonadota bacterium | reverse complement strand
CAAAGCGATGTCGGGCGCGTCCTCGGCCTTCATGCCGATGACGTTGTAGCCGGCATCGACATGGTGGGTCTCCCCGGTCACGCCGCTCGCCAGATCGCTCAGCAGGTAGAGCGCAGCACCGCCAACATCGTCGATCGTGACATTGCGGCGGAGCGGCGCGTTGAGCTCATTCCATTTGAGAATGTAGCGAAAATCACCGATCCCCGAAGCCGCGAGCGTCTTGATCGGACCTGCTGAAATCGCGTTGACCCGGATACCCTGCGGGCCAAAATCATTGGCAAGATATTTGACGCTTGTTTCAAGCGCCGCCTTTGCGACGCCCATGACATTGTAATGCGGGATCACTTTTTCAGCACCGTAATAGCTGAGCGTGAGCATCGATCCGCCGGTGCTCATCATTGCCGCCGCGCGCTTTGCAACTGCGGTGAAGCTGAACACGCTGATGTTCATCGTCATCAGGAAGTCTTCAAGGCCGACGTCGGAATAATGGCCGCGCAGCGCTTCTTTGTTGGTATAACCAATCGCGTGGACAACGAAATCGATTGTCGGCCACCGGTCCGCCAGTGTCGCAAAAGTCTTGTCGAGCTCGGCCTCGGTCGAAACGTCACAATCAATGAGGAAATCACAACCAAGTTGCTCCGCCAGCGGACGCACGCGCTTTTCCATCGCTTCGCCCTGATAGGAAAAGCAAAGCTCAGCGCCCTCTGCGTGCAGCTTTTGCGCGATACCCCACGCGAGCGAACGATCATTGGCAAGGCCCATAATGAGTCCGCGCTTGCCTTCCATATACCCAGCCATTTGGCCTCCTGCTGATTTATGCCCTAATTCTGGTTCTTTAGACCGGCTTTGCCAAGATTGACCAGCGCGGCGTTAATATGCGCGCCCACCACAAGGCCGTAGCCGATGAGCCAGAAGAAAAGCAACGCAACCATGACACCCGCGAGGCCGCCATAGGTCAAAGTATAGCCACCGAATTGTGCCATTACTTTGGGCAGTAACGTGACCGACACATACCACCAAAAAGTCGTAAAGAGCGCGCCGGGCCATTTGGGGAAACGAAATCCACGGTAGGCTGAAGGGGCCAGTGACCAGAAAATCAAATAGGTTGCAATAAAGGTCGCGATACTGGGGATGAAGCGCGTGCTGCCGATTTCTGCTGCATAGATATGGGCTTTTGGAAGATAGCGTACGAGCACATCTTCAGCAGCGCTCAACGCGATCTGCGCTGAAAAGGCCAGCATGAGCAACGACACGGCACCAAAAATGATGAGCACGCCGATGAGCCGGTATTGCCAAAAGGGGCGCGCATAATCGGTGCCATAAGCCCGACGGAGAACTTCGCGGATGGTTTCGATGAAGCTCCCGACGGTCCAAATGCCGATCAGCGCGCCAAACCAAAGCAGCGGCCCAGTCCGCAGCGTGATGACTTGTTGCGCGGTTGAATCGATCATCTGCGCGACCGAAGGCGGCAAGGCAGAAAGCAGCGCCCTTAGGGCTGCGAAATCCTCTGGCCGCCCAATCGCGGTGGCAAAGGCAGCGCCGACGATGAAGAAGGGAAAGATGGCAAGCAGCGTGAAATAGGCGAGGTTGCCCGCGTGGATAAACCCCTCGCTATAAACCCCGACGACAACCCGGCGGGCGAACTCAAAGGGACGAGACCCCGGGCCGATATGCCCCAAAAGACCCGGACGGTGCGGATGCGCCTGTGGATGGATGGCGCGCTGTTCCGGGGATTCGGGCGATATGGTTTTCAACCGGTTAGGCCCTCACGCGGATTACGCTCATCGACCCATTCCTCAACAAAGGCGTTAAGCGCAGCATCGCCTGTCGGAAGATCAATCATCAAGGTGACGAGCTGATCGCCGCGCGTTCCACTTTTGCTGGTGAAGCCCTTTTCCTTGAGCCGCAAAGTCTTGCCCGAGGTCGCGCCCTTGGGCACATTGAGCATCACCGCGCCGTCGACCGTCGGCACTTTGATCGCGCCGCCCTTCACAGCTTCGATGAGCGTGATGGGGAGATCGAGCCGCACATGATCGCCGTCACGGGTGAAAAAGCGGTGTTTGCCAACTGAAAGCGTGATGATGGCGTCGCCCGCGCCGCCCGGTCCTGGCTGTCCTTTGCCCGACAAGCGGATCTGCGTGCCTTCTTCAATGCTCTTGGGCAGCTTCACATCGATGGTCTTGCCATCTTGCAGCGTGATGCGCTGGGCTTTGCCGCTTGCAGCATCTTCAAAAGGAACCGCAAGCCGGTACGCCACGTTGCCGCCTTTGGGAGGGGGGCCGCCGCGCGCTTGTCCGCCAAAGCCACCGGCCTGACGCCCACGCCCGCCGAACAATCCTTCAAAAATATCGCCAAAATCTCCGCCGCCGCCCTGAAAACCGCCGCCAAACGGATTTCCGCCGCCACCGCCACCGCCGCCACCGGGGAAACCAGAAAAGGCGGGGTTTCCGTCACCATCAATTTCGCCGCGATCAAAGCGTGCGCGCTTTTCCTTATCCGAAAGCAAATCGTAAGCGTTGGTGACTTTTGCAAAGCGGTCTGCCGCCTTGGGATTGTCTCGGTTGGTATCGGGGTGAAGTTCCTTCGCAAGCTTGCGATAGGCTTTCTTGATCTCGGCCTCAGTCGCACTGCGCGCCACGCCGAGAATTGTATAAGGATCTGCTGCTGCCATGCATCCCCGTTAGTCATTCACCACGCATGCGGCAATACTAAGAGCCCCGTGCCTTATGAAGCGCCAGAGATTTTCACATGGTGACGGATGACTTCATCGATAATGAAGCGCAGAAACTTCTCTGAAAATTCAGGGTCTAGCCCGGCTTCAGACGCGAGCTGGCGCAACCGCGCAATTTGCGCATCTTCGCGGCCCGCGTCGGCTGCGGGAAGATTCGCTTCCGCCTTATATTGGCCAACGGCTTGGGTGATTCGAAAGCGCTCGGCAAGCATGTGCACAAGCGCTGCATCGATGTTGTCGATGCTCTGGCGGAAGCGATTTAAGGCAGGGTCACTCATATGCACGTCTGATTGCGGCATTTGCGTCCTCTTGCAAGGGCAAACTCCTTGCCTTTGTCGCGCCGTATCGCCAAGGCAGCCTCAAGATGAGCGCATCAGTTCACAGAATCGGCGAGAAGCCCCCCGCTTCGCTTGATCCCATTGTGGCCCTTGTGGCTGCGGGGATGAACGAAGTGAACGCTGTCATCCTCAATCGCATGCAAAGCCACGTGCATCTGATCCCCGAATTGGCAGGCCATTTGATCGCGAGCGGCGGTAAGCGCATTCGTCCGATGCTGACATTGGCAACGGCTGAGCTGCTCGGCTATTCGGGTAACCGCCATTATAAATTGGCGGCCACCGTCGAATTTATTCATACAGCAACGCTGCTTCATGATGATGTTGTGGACGAATCAAACCTGCGGCGCGGCAAAAAGGCG
>JBEGTP010000128.1:0-23537 GCA_041179365.1 Pseudomonadota bacterium | reverse complement strand
GCGCGCGGTAGCGCCCAATCTGGTTTGTAGACGGCGCACCGACAGAGGACGAAGCGACACCATTGTCGTTCGACTGGAACTGACGATGCTGAAAGCTTGCGCCTAGGTGGACAAAGCCTTTGCCGACCCAAGGCGTATAGGTTGCGCGCGCGGCCCCGATCCACCCGTCATTATCGATCGACGCATCAATGGAGTGCGCCACAAACATCCCAGTATCAAACCGGAAAAGTGAGTCGCTTGATTTGAAGCCAATCGTTGCACCAATGCGGCGAGTATTGCCAAATGCATCATTGACCTGCGCCCGCTCGATGAAGGATGACCAACGCGAACTTGTCATTTGCTCCATGCCGTCGAGCGATTCAAAGTTTCCGAGGGTCGCGGTAAAAGGCTTGGCGCTTTGGTTGAACGTCAGGACGACATCGCCGAACCCGACAGCCGCGTTGGCGTAATCCACTTCAGCCTTATAGCCAAAGCCGCCGGGCAGACCGCCTTCAACGCCAATGCGCACCCGGCGTACGCGCGCATTGAAGCCTAGATTACGATTTGCTGCGTAATTTGCGGGTTCGCTAATGTAGCCAGCGTCCGCCATGAAACGGCCGCGCACTTTGAAGGACCAACCGTCATCCGTGTCGGCCCATTGCGGTGCGCCCTTCCACGTTGGTGACGCCTTAGGGATTTGCTTTTTAATATCATCAAGCTGTCCCTGAAGACCAGCAATCTGGGCTTCAAGTATCGAGACACGAGATTCGGCCTCACTCGCATTCTGCTCCTGTGGGCTGACTGTAAGCAGCGCAGGATCTTCAGGCGAAGGCGCATCGATGGGCGGCTCGGCTTCCTTTTCGGTCGATTGCGCGTTGACCTGCGGGCTGAACGCCATAGCGCTTGCCCATAGCAGGATGCGCACCCAATTGAGGCGAGCACCCATTTTATTGGTCTTCATTTCGGTTCCCCTTTTCTGTGCTGTAATCACTTGAGACCAGCGGCGCTCATGGGCGTCATCGAGGTTGCAAAGCGTGCGCTGCGCTGGCGGGCGGCATCCGGGAGGGCAATCAACCCCAAGCCCATCAAATATCCGCGCGGGCCAAATGTGCCTTCACGGACAAATTCAGCAGCATAGGCCTTGATGCCGGGGATCGCGTTAAGGTGAGCGTTTTTGACATAGAAGTAGAGCGGCCGTGATCCAGGATATTTGAAGCTGGAGATCGTGGCATAGCTTGGCGCTACGCCGTTGATTGCGATCCCCTTGAGTCGACCGGAATTTTCTTCAAGGTACGAATAGCCGAACAGGCCGACCGATCCCGGATTGGCGATAAGCTTTTGAACGATCAGATTGTCATTTTCGCCCGCGGTCGCATAAGCGCCGTCGTCACGCACGCCCTTGCAGATGCTCGTATACCGTGCCTCATTCGTTTTCTTCATGGCCACCATCGCTGGGCTTGCGAGACATCCAGGTTCCATCAACAGATCTTCAACCGATGAACGCGTTCCAGAGGTTGTTGGCGGACCAAAAATCCGGATCGCGATTGCGGGATATTTGGGGTTGATGTCGTGCCAAGTTTTGGTCGGGTTCGGCTTGCCAAAGGGCGTTTTGGCGAGCGCATAGTAGAGCTCAAGCGATGTGACATTTGACAGCGCCGTCGATTTTGCCGTCGCGAGCGAAATGCCGTCTAAACCGACAGAAATTTCAGTAATCTGCGTTACGCCATTGGCTTGGCAATTGCGATACTCGCTTGCCTTCATTCGGCGAGAAGCGTTCACAATATCAGGGTGACTTGCGCCTACCCCTGCACAAAATAATTTCATGCCTGCGCCGGTACCGGTCGATTCAACGATGGGTGCGCCAAGACCAGCATTCGTTGATGCGAAGTGCTGCGCGACAGCTTTCGAAAATGGATAAACCGTCGATGAACCGACGATGCGGATATTCCGGCGCATTTGCGCATAGACCGGAACAGCGACTGAACTGATCGCAACGAGCGCGAGCAGTGCCTTGGCAGAATTCTTCATTTTTACCCCTAGATCAATCAGACCAGATGGCGGATCCATCTGGGTTGATCAGGGGGATAAGGGAGTCGTGTTTCGGTTTAAGGTCAGTTTCGCGTCAAATCAGTGTCACCGCCATGACAGTTTCATGACACAAACTCAGTCTCCAACTTCTACAGCTTCGGCCTTTTTGGGACGGCCGCGGCGCTTAGGAGTTGGTGCAACGTCATCGAGATCGGGCATGGGGTCAGCCGATACGCCGAGCGCCGGTGGCAAAATGTCTATGCTGATCGAAGAGGAGGCCGGACGATTATCCTCATCTCGGTTGATATTGCCATTCGGATTTCGATTGCCGCGCGGTCGATCCTGACGATCTGAGCGGTCGCTGCGATCATTGCGTTCGCCCCGGTCGCGATTTTGCTCGCGACTCGGTTCACGATTTGCGTCCCGGTTCGGTTCGCGTGGACGCGTATCGCGGTGGGGACGCTCTTGCTGTCCCTCATCGCGGTCTGCTGATTGGTCCTCATTAGAGTCAAACGCTTGCTCGTTACCACTTGTTTCGCCGTCAAAGCCGTCCTCAGCTTGCCAGTCTTGGCGCGGTCGGCTTTCTTCGGCGCGTGCCCGGCTTTCAGAAACGATGCGGAAATAGTGATCAGAAAACTGCAAATAATATTCAGTCATCACCCGATCGCCCTGCATCTGGGCTTCGCGGGCCATATTTTTGAATTTCTCTAGAAGTTGGGGAGCATTGCCGCGCGCGCGGCTATCAATACGCGACTCATTACCACCGCGTTGTCCGCCGTTTTGGGGGCTGCGACCACGACCGCGCCTGCGGTTCGACGTCTGACGATTATTCAGCAATGTGTTGATTCCTTAAACCTCAAGCGATCGCCCAGTTCCCCGGCAAACGATTAGCCCCTTGACGTGACGCAGGCCAAAAACCTGCCCCAACCCATTACCAAAACCGCTCAAGTAAGCGAACCGCTCGGAATTTCAGGGGAGAGTCGGCGCGGTTCCTTGCCCCATGCAAAGGAACACCGCATCCGGCTTTCAGGAGCTCAGATAGCAGATAAAGCGTTAAAGCCAAGCAAAAAGCGCGTCACTTTACCGCGTCAGGATTAGGCAGCGGTCGCGCTTGCCGAGATCTTGCGCGACTGCCACTAAAAATCCTTGCGCTGCGAATATCGCTCCCACGCTTTCCGCCTGACGATACCCAATCTCGATGACGGCAACACCGCCGGCTGCAAGGAGCGGCGGCAGCTGCGGCGCAATACGTACGTAATCGTCAAGCCCGTCGACCCCGGCGAAGAGCGCGCTATGGGGCTCATAGTCAAACACCTGCGGATCGAGGCTCGCCGAGGCTTCAACATAGGGTGGATTGCACAAAATGAGATCATAGCTTTGCTCAAGTCCATCGGCCCAATTGCGCATTTCAAAAGTACAGCGCGCAGCAAGCCCGAGCTGGGAGGCGTTGTCTTGCGCGACCGCAAGCGCGGCAGCAGAGGCGTCAATCCCTAGGCCCGTTGCCTGCGGCCATTGATCGAGCGCCGCGAGGAGGAGCGCGCCGGAGCCCGTACCAAGATCGAGAATGCGCGTAGGAGCCTTGCGCGCAAAATGCGTGATCGCTGCTTCGATCAGAGTTTCGCTATCGGCACGCGGAATGAGTACCCCAGGGGTTACGCGCAGGCTAATCGTCCAAAAATCTCGCGTTCCGGTAATATAGGCGAGGGGCTCATGGGCGAGACGCCGCGCGAGGAAAGTGTCAAAATCAGGTGAGGGCAGGGCATCTAAGTCTCCAAGCAAAAGGGAATTACGGTCAACACCAATGGCGTGCGCCATCAACAGCTCAGCGTCGAGACGCGGCGATTGTGAAACAGATCCGAGGCGTAGGGTTGCGTTTGAAAGGGCGGCTCGGATTGTGGACATAGCAACGACTCACATTTTCCGACTGTTTACAAATCTACCAAAACAGCGTGACGCTGTCAAGAGGAAAATTCCTATCCGGCTTATTCGCTTTCTAACCCTGCTAACCGTTCGGCCTCATCAGCTTGGATAAGCGCGCCAATGAGCTCATCCATCTGGCCGACCAGAATTTCAGGCAAGCGGTGGAGCGTCAGGTTGATCCGGTGATCGGTCACGCGACCTTGAGGGAAGTTATACGTCCGGATGCGCTCCGAGCGATCTCCTGATCCGACCATCGATTTGCGGTTGCCCGCGCGCTCGGCATGGAGTTTTTCGCGCTCGCGCTCATACAGGCGGGTCCGGAGCACCTGCATCGCCTTGGCCCGGTTTTTATGCTGGCTGCGCTGATCCTGCTGGATCACAACCAAGCCGGTCGGCAGATGGGTGATGCGGATGGCACTATCCGTCACGTTAACATGCTGCCCGCCCGCACCCGAGGACCGGTAAATATCAACCTTCAGGTCTTTGTCCTCAATCTTGACATCAACCTCTTCGGCCTCAGGCAAAACGGCGACGGTCGCCGCTGAGGTGTGAATGCGCCCGCCGCTTTCGGTGACGGGAACTCGCTGGACGCGGTGAACGCCGCTTTCAAATTTCAACTTTGCAAACACACCCTTGCCTGTGACCGAAGCGACAACTTCCTTCATCCCGCCGGCCTCAGACTCGCTTGTCGAAATCACCTCAACCTTCCACCCTTGGGCATCGGCATAGCGCTGATACATGCGGAAGAGATCGCCTGCGAACAGCGCCGCCTCGTCGCCGCCCGTTCCGGCGCGCAGCTCAAGCATCGCAGAGCGTTCGTCAGCCGCATCTTTGGGCAGGAGGGCGATAGCGAGTGCGTGTTCGGCCTCAGGAAGCGAAGTGCGGAGGGCTTGGAGTTCCTCTTCGGCCATCCCCTTCATCTCCGGATCAGACATCATCGCTTCAAGTTCGCGTTGTTCTCGCCGGAGTGCCTGCAGCGCACCTGCGGCCTTAGCAACTGGCTCAACCTCGGCATATTCTTTCGACATGGCAACAAACTCATCTGGCGCAGCGCTGCCGGTCGACATCCGCGCCTGCAATTCATCGCGCCGCGCCAAAATGGCGTTGATGCGGCTTTCTGATATTTTTGTCATGAGACGCGCAGCGCCGCAACAAGCGCATTAAGCGCAACGGAAACTTGCTCACCTGTTTTGAGATTCTTGAGGGAGGCTTCACCGCGCTGGATCTCGTCATCACCCAGAATGACAGCAAACCGAGCGCCGGCATCATTTGCCTTTTGCATGCGCTTTTTCATCGTACCGCGGTAAGCCATGTCGCAGGCAATTCCACATTCACGCAAGTCTGCAACTAAGCCCGTCGCCGCCAATTCGGCGCGCTCTCCGAGTGGCACAAAAACGGCCATGGGTGCCTCTGCCTCTGGCAAATCGGCCAACATTCCCAGCCGCTCAATCCCGGCAGCCCAGCCAACTGCAGGCGTTGAGGGGCCCCCTAAGCTTTCGATCAGTCCGTCATAGCGCCCACCGCCAAGCACAGTCCCTTGTGCGCCTAGGCGGTCCGTTACAAATTCGAACGCTGTGTGCCGGTAATAATCTAGGCCGCGCACCAACCGGCTGTCGCGTTCCCACATCACACCTGCCGCCTGTAGCCCTTCTGTCACGCTGCCGAAGAAATCGCGCGCCTCGTCCGTTAGGAAAGTATCAATATCCGGAGCCGCATCAGCGATGGGCCGGTCACGAGGATCCTTGCTATCGAGGATGCGGAGAGGGTTTTTTTCCAGCCGTTCCTGACTGTCTGGTGACAAGTTGGCTCGGTGCGATGCAAAATGCTCAATGAGTGCTGCGCGCCACGCTTCGCGGCTACCCGCATCGCCCAAAGTATTAAGTTTGAGGGTAACGCCCTCATTGATGCCAAGTTCCTTGAGCACCTGATCGGCAAAACACAGAAGCTCAACGTCGGCCGCAGGCTCCGCTGCGCCAATCACCTCTGCATCAATCTGATGAAACTGGCGGTAGCGCCCCTTTTGCGGACGCTCGTAACGAAACAGCGGTCCGTGCGTTGCAATCTTGAGCGGTGCAAACTGCTGCCAGCCTTCGGAAAGATAGGCCCGGCAAATGCCTGCGGTAAACTCAGGCCTTAGCGTGATCGAATCGCCGCCGCGATCTTCAAAGCTATACATTTCCTTCGAAACAACGTCGGTCGTCTCGCCAAGTGAACGCGCAAAAACTGTTGTCGGCTCGATCACGGGCACCTCGACTCGTTTAAACCCGTAAAGCCGCCGCACGCGATCAAAAGTCTCAACAACATGGGCAAAGCGGTCCGCGCTTTCGCCGAGCATATCTTGCGTGCCGCGAACGGGTTTTGGAGTTTCAATTTTTGCCATGCTGCCGCGCCTTATATCCCCTTGTCCCCGCGCGCAATTGTAGCCATGAACGGACGACCGTAATAACCCTGCTCATCGGAGTTCCAATGTTTCGCTCGTTGCTGACTTTAATCCTGCTGAGTGTCGCTGCAGCGCCGGCGCTTACACAGTCAAGATTTTCCCAGCAGCCTAGTTTTCACGAAGCGATCTACCCCGGCACGATGCAGCTAGAAGTGGATGCGCGCGATACAGCGCGCGGCATTTTTTCCGTGCACCAGTTGATCCCAGTTGCCAGCGCAGGGCCAGTCACGCTGCTTCTGCCCGAATGGTTGCCAGGTAATCATGCGCCACGCGGACAGATTGAAAAAATCGCGAGCTTGGTCATTAAGGCCAATGGCCTCGCACTCACTTGGAAGCGCGATTGGAAAGACGTTTTCGCCTTTACCGTCGATGTTCCGCAGGGTGTCAAAACGCTCGATATCCGCTTCAAATTCCTGTCGGCGACCGATCCCGATCAGGGCCGTGTTGTGATGACCAATGAGATGCTCAACCTGCAATGGCAGTCCGTTTCGCTCTACCCTGCCGGATGGCGCACGAGCAAAATTCCGATTTCCGCGACCGTAACCTATCCTGGCGGTTGGTTAGGGGCCTCCGCCCTGCGCATCGCAGAAGCACTTGGTGATACGGTTCGGTTTCAAACGACCGACTATGAGACGCTGATCGATTCTCCGGTTTTTGCCGGCAAATATTTTGCGTCTTGGCCGCTTGGCCAAGGCGTGACTCTCAATGTCGTTGCCGATGAAGCGAAAGACCTTGCAGCGAAGCCTGCGCAGATTGCGGCGCATCAGCGGCTTATTGAGCAAGCCTTCAAGCTTTTTGGCGCGCGTCACTTTGATCACTATGACTTTTTGCTCGCACTCACGGACAGGATGGGCAGCATTGGCCTCGAACATCACCGCTCGTCAGAAAATGGCGCGAACCCAGAGTATTTTGTAGATTGGGAGGCGGGACCCGGCCGCCGTAATCTCTTGCCGCATGAATTGACCCACAGCTGGAATGGCAAGTATCGCCGCCCCACTGGCCAAACGGTGCCTGATTTTCGCACGCCGTTACAGAATGACTTGCTATGGGTTTACGAAGGCCAAACCCAATTTTGGGGTTATGTGCTCGGCGCGCGTTCTGGCTTGTTCAGCAAACAGGAAACGCTCGACGCGCTGGCCTCGATTGCAGCCGGGCTCGATATCAGGCGTGGGCGCGACTGGCGCAGTGTTGATGATACGACCTATGATCCGATCATGACGCCGCGCCGCCCCAAAGCGTGGGTGAGTTTTCAGCGCTCCGAAGATTATTATAATGAGGGACTGCTCATTTGGCTCGAAGCCGATGCTATCATCCGGGCCAAGTCAAAGGGCTCAAAGGGGCTCGATGATTTCGCTCACGCCTTTTTCGGAGGAAAAGATGGTGACTGGTCTGCCAAGCCATACGACTTTAAAGAGATCGTTGGCACTCTGAATAGCATCGCTGCTTATGACTGGGCCAGTTTCCTGACGCAGCGGTTGACCGAAAAGGCAGCAGGCGCACCGCTCAACGGCCTAACCATGGGCGGTTACCGGCTCATCTATAGCGACACGCCGACACCTTTTCTCAAAGACGCAGAAAAACGATCAAAAGAACTGAGCCTTACCTATTCGCTGGGTGGAACGATCGCCAAGGGGAAGCTTACGAGCGTCGTCTGGGATGGCCCGCTTTTTAATGCTGGATTGACGATTGGCACGGAAATTCTCGCGGTCAACGGGACGGCCTATACCGATGACGCGATGAAAGAGGCCGTTTCTGCCGCAAAGGGCGGAACTGACCCTCTCCACTTAATCGTGAAATCGGGCGTCCGCGTCCATGAGGTCGCGGTGACTTGGGCCGGTGGCCTTCGCTACCCGCGGCTTGAAAAAATTGGAACAGCGCAGGGAAGTATTGATCACCTGCTCGCACCGCGCAGCTGATGCTGCACGGCGGGGTGGCCTATTTCCCTTGGCTGCGCCAGCGCTTGACGACGCGATCGAGCATATCTTCCTCTCCCCCCGTGTTCTGCCAAAGCTCTGAAAAGAGCGGGTCTGTTGAATCGGGGCGCTTATGGGCTTCAAGATCGTCAAAGCAAACGCGAACAGGGATAGCGACACCTTCGCCGCAGACGATGCACTCGCGGTTCCTCAGCGAAGGGATCGTGTCGAGAAAGCCGCGCGCACCTTCGGGCATTGCCGCGCGAACAAACGCTTGGTCGCGGTCATTGTTCAGACGCATCGCGATAATCGTTCCGCACTGTGATAGCACGCCTTCGGCGAGGTCAGACGGACGCTGTGTAATCAAGCCAAGCGAAACACCGTATTTCCGGCCTTCTTTTGCGATCCGCCCAAGGATTTTGCCAACTGAGCTTTTATGAGCGTCCCGTTCAGATGGCACGTAACGGTGCGCTTCTTCGCAGACGAGGAGGATGGGCCGTTGCGGTTCATTGCGCGACCAGATTGCATAGTCAAACACCATGCGCGCCAGCATCGCGACTACGACTGACGTAATGTCTGATGGGACACCCGACACGTCGATGATCGAAATGGGCCGGCCATCTCCTGGCAAACGAAATATGCGCGCCAGAAACTGTGTCATCGTATCGGCGACGAGCATGCCGGAAAACATGAAGCTATAACGCGGGTCGGTCTTAATCTCATCGATCTTGGTTTTAACGCGCATATAGGGTGCGCTGTCGCCGGCTTTGTCGAGCTTGCCCATTTCGGCTTGAATCAAAGTGGTCAGGTCAGAAAGGAGATACGGTACCGGCGAGTCCACGGTCATCTTGGCGATGCCTTCAGCCGCGCGGCTCTTTTGGCGCGCCGCAAGCAAGCACTTGGCGAGGATGTCCGCATCCATTTGGCGGTCATTGCCAAGCGAGGTGATAAAGACTTCGCAATGCTCTTCAAAATTCATCAGCCAATACGGCATTTGCAGATTTGAGACATCAAAAAGTGCGCCGATCGTTTTGAACGCCGAAGAATATTCGCCGTGCGGATCGATCATCACGATATGGCCCTGCGGCGCAGCTTCGCAGATGCGATGCAATATAAGGGCGGCTGAGGTCGATTTGCCAGTGCCGGTCGACCCGAGCAGCGCGAAATGCTTACCCAGCAGTGCGTCCATATAGAGGGTGCCGCGTATATCTTTGGTGGGATACACCGTGCCAATCTCAATTTTGGCCCTATTTTCGGCAGCGTAGAGCTGTCGCATATCTTCCGATGTTACGGGAAAGACACTCGCTCCCGGATGCGGGTAAAGGGTTACCCCGCGCCGAAAGTTATAGATTTTTCCCGTCAGCCGCTCCTCGTCGCCCTCACCCAAAAAGTCGACCATCGCGGTAATCAACCTCTGGTCGTCCATATTCAAATGCAATGTCCGGACGTTGGCTATGAGCCAAGTGGATCCTACGCGGATCTTAATCTGGCTCCCGACTTGGCCGGACATCGCAAGGCAAGGATCGATATTGCCTTGGACGGTATTGAGGACATCGGCAAAGAGCGTGATTTTTGAGAGAGATCCTGCAATTTCGATGACTCGACCAATTTCGGATAACGCCACATGGGCGGATCCAATGGGCGTAGCTTGGTCAAGGGGGGCAGGCTGCACTGCACCCGATTGCGGGTTAAAGCTTACAGGTGTTTGATAATTCATAACGCAATAAGGTCCCCAAATCTCTATGCGGCAAGGCCTAGCGATTTAGGGTTAACAATTTGGAAACCCGCGGTCGGCTTTCGTCAAAATCTTCGGAAGAGAGCAGCGGCTGCCCAACCAAATAAAAGAGAAAGGAAGATGGCCGTTAAGCCATAGGTGAAAGGCCATGTTCTTGCGGACTCTGCAACAAACCGTTCCAAGCCTGATTTCCGAATTTCAACATCGCGCGTCGCCGCTGCTAAAACACGACCATTTTTGACGAGAAACGTTTCAGCCGTATAAATTCCAACAGGAACGCGTGCCGGGATCTTAAGTCGGGCACGGTATAGAACGCCCTCGCGAATTTCAACGCGACCTGCTGCTTCGGCAAACAGGTCCAACCGCTTTTGGCGATCGACGAAGCCGCTTTCAAAACGCCTCCGCACTTCAGAGGATTCGCCAGAGGCGGGAGAGAGGTGGAGATTATTGAGCCCAAGCTCATAAATTGCGGCGGTTCGCTCATCAAGCAATTGTGAAATTGGTTTTGAACTTGCGACCGAATAGAAACTCGGCGCGGAACGAAACTGCGAATTGCTCGCATTGACCCATATCAGGCCTGCAAGCTTTTGCTTTTCGCGGACGATGATCGACTCGCTGGGACCGCGCAGAACGACCACGATATCCGCGTCTTGCGACGGAACGCGGCCTCCGGGGTAGAGAATTGCTCCGAAGAGCAAAAGCTCGGCGCCGGTAAAGCTGTAGGCGATTTCAATCTGACGCTGCGATACATCAGGCACTAGAATTGGATTTGCGGCACCAAGGAGCGAAAGCAAGATTGGAAGCAGGAAAAGTCGCATGCGTGGAGCGTTCATGCGGGCTGCACCGAATAGATCTCGCTTGGTCGCCAGCTCAGCCCAATTGCCAAGCGGAGGGCGACGAGGAGAACAATAGCGGCGAGTATGAGGCGAAGCCAATCCGGGGGTATGCGGCTTGCAAGGCGCGCGCCCAATTGCGCACCCACGACGCTCCCGATGAGGAGTAATATGGCCAGAACGATGTCGACGGCCTGCGTCGTCAGCGCGTGTGTCAAAGTGGTCATTGCCGTTACGAATAAAATTTGGAACAGCGATGTACCCACTACGACGCGCGCCGCCATGCCAAAAAGATAAATCATTGCCGGAACCATGATGAAGCCGCCGCCAATGCCAAGCAAAACCGTGAGGATGCCTGCCACAAATCCCAAACCGAGCGGGGCCAAGGGTGAAATATAGAGTCCCGATTTGTAGAAGCGCCAGCGCAGCGGAAGGCTGGCAACAAGCGGGTGATGCCGCCGCTTCCGGGGAGGAAGCACCGTACCCGATTGTCGCGCCCTTATGGTTGTCCATGCGTCACGCGCCATTAAACAACCGATGCTGCTGAGCAACAAAACGTAAAGGATTGCAATCACAGTGTCGCTTTGACCTAGCTGCTGCAAATAGGTGAGAAGGCTCGCTCCAAAAACAGTGCCCAATGCCCCACCGGCGACAAGAACGGCACCCATCCGGGGGTCCACCCCGCCTCTTTGCCAATGCGCAAGAAGGCCTGACACGCTTGCGCCCGTAACTTGTGATGCCGACGACGCGGCAGCGACCGTTGGCGGAATTCCATAAAAAATGAGCAGAGGAGTCGTCAAAAACCCGCCACCGACGCCAAACATGCCTGAGAGCAAGCCAACAGCCGCGCCCAAGAAAATGATCACGAAGGCGTTCACCGAGAGATTTGCGATCGGCAGGTAAATGTCCATGCTTCTGACGTCCTATACTGGACGAAGGCGTTGTGGAAGCAGGTGTTTTGCTAAAAATCACTACCAAGGACGAAGGCTGGGCCTGACGCAGGGCTGGCATTGCCCGCTAATCGCTGCCGCCATTGGAGCGAGACACGAAAGCGACGCTTCATTATTTTGGGTTTGACTGTCAGCGCGGGACCGACATCGAGTCGCGTCAGTCCCGGCTGGGCCGAAACCCAGAACCCCGCGCCTACGTCGATTGCAGGGCCAAGCTGGTAGTTTGTCATCGCCTCCAGATCCGCAAAAACATCGCGTTGTCGCGCGCCGACGATGCCAGCCTGCCCATAGGCGCTCACAGTCACTCTTTTTGCGACTGGTCGATCATAAAACCCGCCGTTGACGCCTGTTGCCCAAGCGTTTCGACCGCCCCGCCCGAGTCCAATGCGCCTCTCTATCGTCACTTCGGTGCCGCCAAGTATTTTTGATCTCAGGCCAATCCCGACCGCAGCTTCTGAACTACGAGGCTGTGTTAATGCGCGCGAGGCACGGCCATAGCCAAAAAAGGCAATACCCGGCGCGACCTCTGCGACGAGCGCGGTTCCGCGCATGCCGACCTGACTTCCCCCCAGTTGGCCGCCTAACGACTGCGACTTGTTCGGAGAATTGGGCCGAAAAAGGCTCCAGGCCGAAAGGGTGAACCGATCTTGCTTCCTCTCGCGCCAAGCCACCGGGACTAAAAATGGTGTCTGAGCAGTGTATGGCTCCGTTTGCTGCAGCACCGAGTTCACTGGTCCAGCAAGGTCCAGATGAAGCACTGGCAGCGAAACGAAGGTAGGGCAGCAAGGTGCCAAAGCATGTGGCGTGCCGCTGTCCGAAAAAGACGCGAGTTTGGGCCAGCGAAAACGGGGTTCAGAAAAAGACAGTTGCGGCAGATTTGCCTGCTCGGGCTGTGCCATTTTGCGCAGGAACGAGGTCGCGAGCGGAGCATTAAGGCGCGGCTGCGCGTTCAGAACAGGGTCAGCATGCCAAAAGACTGTCAAAAGTCGCCCGCCGATCCAAAGACCGAGCAGAGCCGAAAGGCTTGTTAACGGCCTGCTGCGGCTCTGCACTATGAATTCACGCTTGCCGCAGGAAAGACATGGTCAGTTTTGTCCCATGTCAGCGTTTTGTGGCGTAGAAAGGCTATATAGGCCAAAAGGGCGCGTCGCGACGAAGCAATGGCAATAAAGCTTGATACGAGCATGCGTGGGATCGCACGCATGGCCTCTGTTAGCGCGTAATTTCGGCTGACGCAAAAGGCGCGCACAGCGGCACGCCAAATCAAAAGCACAAAATTGATTGCCCAAAGTTGAGTGATAGCTGGCCCCAAAGGCGGAAAATCATGACCGTGCAAAGGCGCTGTAAACTGCCATCCAAGGCCAATGAGGAGTCCCGCATAAGCCGTCACCATGATGAGCGATGAAAAGACGGTCCTGCGGTCCCGCACCCGCATCCAGAGATCAACAGGCTTGGGTGACCAGCCAAGTTTCCGCCACCCCAAAAGTGCGATACCGACCGTCCAGCGTGTCTTTTGTCGAATGGCGGCCTCCATGAGGGCTGGGAAGTGCGCTCGCACAGCAATGAGTCGGTTCGTTTCGGGCTCACGCGCAGCAATAAAAGTGGACGAAAACCCGAGGTCGCCCAATGTCAAACCCAGCTCATAGTCTTCAGTGAGGCTATCCTCAGCAAAAGGGAGACCGTCTCGCAAAGCCGCCATCTTATCAATTGCGTCGCGTCGAATGGCGCAGCCCACCCCCGCCATAGGCAAACTCGCCCCAATGGCCGACCGCACAACCATGTCGCGAGAGTGAGCTTCTGAAAACTCGTCAATATAATGGCCGCTTACCCACCGCGAGGCATGATCAACGGCCGGGAGAACGGGCAGTTGAACGACCGCAAAATTGTCAAGGCCCCGCCGCATGACGTCTAACGCAAGCGGATGCACCATATCTTCAGCGTCATGCAGGATGATCGCTTCATAGTGAAGGCCGTCTCGGGCTTCATCAACCAGCATTTGTGCCCAAATTGTATTCAGGCAGTCGCCCTTTGTTGTTGGGCCGGGCCGCACGTTGAGCGCCATTCTTATCGAAGGATGGGAGACGGCTGCAACCGTATTGATCGTTTCGCGATCATTGGGGTAGCATCCGACGTAGAGACACCAAGGCCCTTCGCCCCACTGCGCGACTGCATGGCGCAGCATCGATCCAATAACCGCCTCTTCTTGCCATGCTGCAACAAAAACGACCAAGCGCTTCTGCAAATTCAAAGGCTTCAGCGCATCCATTTTGTTTCGGCTGGCGCGCCATGACGTTAATGCCCAAAGCGCATCGACGAGAAGTTCTTCAAGGCCGACCAAGAATATGCCAACCCCCGAAAAGAATCCCAGTTCCGTCATCAAAGTGCTCAGAAGATTCATAACTGACCGACTATCGACTGATTTCCAACTCTGCGTGTAAAGCACTCAATCAAGCCCCTGCGATCAGGACGTGACCGAATTGGTGGGCAGTCAAAAGGCCCCGCCTCATCCCAAGCGCCTTCCGGCCTCAATATCTTCATCGCGTCACTCTCGAGCGATATGGCATTTTTTGGAGCTTTGCCTTCAAATATCATTTCGGCATAACGGATGTCGGCAAACGAGAGTGAAGGTCTATCCATCATTTCGCGAAAGCCAAACACGCGCCAAAACGGTATTAAGTCCAGCCGACTATGGCCGTAAAGCCTCGTATAGCCCTTGCGCTGACAATGATCGATTGCAGCTCTAACAAGCTGAAAGGCAAGTCGTGATTTCCGATATTCGCGGCGGACGGCCAGACGTTCGATCTTAGCTAAACCTTGGAAAAAGCGAGCGCGAATGCAACCAGCGGCGTCGCCATCGATCACGCCGAGCCAATGCGTCGCACAGAGATCATTGCCATCAAACTCTTCGTCAAAATGACAAAATTGTTCTGCAACATACGTCGCGGCACGGACCGTAATGATTTTGGAAAAGTCACCAAGATCGCGCACGATATGAACCGAAGGACGGGCAGAATTTGGCATGACCGCAGCTTGCGTCGGAAGAATGACGAGGAGGTCCGACGGACACTCTAAAGTACGTGGTTGGACAGCATTAAACCCAAGTGAATCGTTTAGTTGAGCCGCGTGTAGGTTAACCGCGCGCGAATAGATTGGGCAAGGCATTGGCGCGGCTTCGTCGAGTAGGTCGGCAAGCAAGCCAAGAGCCCTGCCGAGACGGCCTGGTGCGAAAACTAGCCAAATATAAAGTGCGCTTGGCACTTCAGAAGGTCCGCAGATCAGTTCCGGCTCAGGAGCATTCGTTTTGAGTGTCCCGTCCAACAAGCGCGCATGCCCCGCTATATTGAGGGGCAAATAGGCAAATAGCCCCTCGTCTATCCCAGTGGAATGAGGCAAATGGATGATTTGCACGGATTTTGGGTGGCGCGCGAGGACGGCGCTGATTGCTGCATCGCTTGCGATAGGCATAGCCGTTCTTATGCGCGCAAGGATGTCCGTCAATTCGCTATGCATTTTCGTGGAGAGTGAGGCCCCTTTCGGTTTTGGCCTGTGCTGAAAGCGGATCATCTTTTCGGAAAACTGAAACCGCTCAAACCCTTTTGGATTGGCGCGTTGATCTTGCTTTTCAAGGTTTTGATGGAGCATTGCTCAATTTCCCTCGTAACGATAACTTCCAGCTTGAAATGCACAGCAAGACATCGTTAGATGATGGCGTGACAATACCGCCGATCCAATTTGTTGAACGGGGTGTTCAAGGTGTGCATGCCCCAATCGTGGAGCGGCTCAAGCTGCTGCGCTGGGATGACATCAAGCTCATTTCTGCGTTTGAAGAGCACCCAAGTTTAAGACAAGCTGCGCGCTCACTCGGTTGCTCCGTAAATACTGTTCGTGCACGGCTAGACCGCATGGAGGAGACTCTTCAGCACCCCCTTTTTTTTCGAGGAGCAAGCGGACTTCGACTTACAGCTGAGGGGGAAATTACCGCCCGCCTGGCAAAGCGGATGCAGCATGTTTCCGACACTGCCGGATATGTCGTTTCAGATTCAGACATAGAGCCAAATACAAGTGTGCGTATTGCCTGTAGCGAAGGGCTCGCCGGGTTTTGGCTGACGCAGAGACTGAGCAAGCTGCACCGCAGGCTCCCGCATTGCCCGATCGAATTGTTCGCAGAGCCGGACCGGTCGCGTATTCATGACCGTCAGAATGATCTCTCCATCGCTTTCGAGCGGCCAAAAGACATGCATTGTATCGCGGCACGCGTAGCCACCATCCACATGATGCTATATTGTTCACGTACATATGCATCGCGCTACGGCATTCCGCAAACGATCGACGACTTAGGGGATCACGCATTCATTGAACAAAGTGGAGCCAGTCTTCACCCGGGTATCGCCGCTATTATTTGTGGCGAGCGCCTTGCCAAGCGACAGACTCTGTTGACGGTTAACTCCAGCCTTTCAGCTTATATGGCTATAGCCAGTGGGCTCGGAATTGGAGCGCTGCCAACTTATGCTTCGGCGCTTTCAAAGCGGATCATGCCCATCACTTTGCCGATCAGCCTCCGTTTCGATGTTTGGCTGTCCTATGATCCAATTATGAAAAACCGGCTCGTCACGCGACAGTGCGTAGATTGGCTGCGTGAATGCTTTGATCCTGCTGCGTTTCCCTGGTTTAGCGAGCGCTTTGTCCATCCAGACGATTTTGAAACCCCATTTTTTGACAGCCACGATTTGCCACTTTTTGATCAATTGATCGAGGGTATGGACTGAATTGTTGTCCTCATTTCTGAAGCTTTAGGAGTTCCCAGCACGTGATAAAGCTTTTGCGACCTGCAGCCCTTTTAGCGGCCCTCCTCTTGCCTCTGGCCGCGCTAAGCCAGCAAGCGCCGCAAGTGGTGTTGGCGACGCCCGGCACTGGGAATGCGTCAGGGGGCGCGATTAACCGGTATAGTTTGCGCTTCTCTGAACCGATGGTCGCGCTTGGTGATCCCCGCGCTCCGTCCCCTGCCAAGATGAAATGCGCAATCGCCAGCACCGGGCGCTGGGTCGACACACAAACCTATGTTTTTGAATTTGAACGAGCGCTCCCTGGTGGCATTACGTGCGATATCGTGCTCCGTGATGATCTCGAGAGCGCCGGAGGGCGCGCCGTGCGCGGAACGACTTCTTTTAAGATCGATACCGGCGGGCCTACCGCGCGCGCCGTTTTGGGTGGCAATAATGATGAAGCGATTGAGGAAGGTCAGGTATTTCTTGTCGCCACCAATACGCCAGCGACCGCCCAATCAGTGGCGGCGGGGGCTTATTGCGCTGTCGAGGGTATCGGCGAGCGGATTCCTGTCGATGTACTTGGGCGCGATGTGGCGACAGGAGTTTTGGCAGATCTTGGTGATGATCATTGGGCGTCGCGTCAGTTTCTAGAAAATGCCGGGCTGCCCCAAAGTGTTTCACAAAACGCAACTGAGCGCGCTTCGGCTCTGGCGACCGTAACAGCGGTAAAATGCCGCAGGCCCTTGCCGCCGGGCCGCAACATTGCGCTTGTTTGGGGAAAGACAGTCGCAAGTGCTGATGGGCGTTTGGCAGGCAAAGATGAGCGTTTTGACTTTACCGTGCGCAAGGCTTTTGTTGCGCGTTGGTCTTGCAGCCGGGTTAACCCTCAATCGGGCTGCAACCCGGTTGAAGATGCGCGGCTGATGTTTACAGATGAGGTGCCCGTTGCGGCCGCATTGGCTGCGCGTGTCACTTTTCCGGATGGCACCGTGTTGACTCCGCATCTGCGCGAAGAAGACAAATCGAGTGCAACTGTCAGTCAGGTCCAATTCACCGCGCCGCTTCCAGCCGCCGCAAAAGGCGTACTGTCACTTCCCGCAGGACTTCGCGATGAGAGCGGACGATTGCTTGCCAATGCCCAGCGTTTCCCCCTTGACGTGCAGATTGCAGCAGCGCCACCGCTTGTTAAATTTGCCGCTAATTTCGGAATTATCGAAGCGAATGATGAGGCTATGCTACCCGTCACGGTTCGCGCAGTCGAGCAGGGTCTTGGCCAAAAGATGAAGTCCATTGCGGGCGAAACACTGCGTGTTGAGGCCTCAGACGGCGACATCGCCAAATGGCTTCGCGATGTTGAAGATCATGAAAGGGCAAAATCAGACGAGGTGCCTGACGGCGTTGATTCGGATGGCGAGCCCAAAACGAAGACTGTCGAACGAACTGGTGATACGCCACTTCTCCGCTCAACTGGAGAAGCAATGCGCTTAGACCTGCCTGGCAAAGGACGTGATTTTGAAGTGATCGGCATTCCGCTTAAGGCACCGGGCTTTTACGTGGTCGAGCTTGCCAGCCCAATGCTCGGTGCGGCGCTGCTCCAGCCGGGGAAAACGCGCTATGTTACCGCAGCGGCTCTGGTCACGAATATGGCGGTCCATTTCAAATGGGGTCGCGACGCCTCGCTCGCTTGGGTGACGACGCTTGACGGCGCAAAGCCCGTTGTTGGGGCTGATGTGCGGGTAAGTGATAGTTGCACGGGCCGCCAAATTGCTCGTGGCACGACCGGCGCTGACGGAAGGATAGTCCTGAGCGGATTGCCCACTCCAGACTCGTCCCCCAGCAATGATTGTGATGAAGAAGGTTCGCATCCACTGATGGTTTCTGCGCGTGCGAACGGCGATTTCAGTTTCACAATGACCGCATGGGGGGACGGCATCGCGCCCTATGATTTTGATTTGCCGTTCGGCTGGAGCGCGGCTGGCGACATCATCCACACCATTTTTGATCGGACGCTCGCCAAACAAGGCGAAACCGTCAACATGAAGCACATTATGCGCCGCCCGATTGGCACGGGGCTTGCTTTTGCCAAGGGCATAAAAGGGCGATTAAAACTAACTCATCGGGGGTCTGACACCGAGTTCTTCTTGCCGCTTTCCATTGGCGCAGACGGGGTCGGTGAAAATCAGTGGCTAATCCCTAAGGGCGCTCCGATGGGCACCTATGACCTGTCGATTGTCAGGGCGAAATCGCCTGATGCTCCAGCGACCGAGGCCGCCGGAGGGACCGATGACGACGTGATTTCTCTCGCGGGCGAAATCAACGTTGAAGAATATAAGCTCCCGACGATGCGCGCGACTATCACGGGGCCAAAGGAAGCTCTTGTTCGTCCACAACAGGTACCACTGAATCTGTTTGTTGGATATCTGTCTGGTGGCCCGGCTGCTCATCTACCCGTGTCCGTGCGAACGGCGTTTGAGCCGGGCTATGGCGGCGCGTCTGGATGGGATGGCTGGCAGTTTGGCGGGTCTCCCGTAAAGGAAGGGACAATTCCCTTGAGCGGAAACAACCAAGAGCCAGTAGCGCCCCTCCCGACCTCACAGACGCTGCCACTCACGCTCGCCGGCGATGGCACATCAAAAACAACAATCGACATCGCGCAAGCCATTGAGCAGGAAACGGTGCTTGATGTTGAAATGGATTATCAGGATGCAAATGGGGAAACGCTGACGGCGTCGCGGCGTGTAGCCCTGCATCCCTCTGCCCTAAAGCTAGGGCTGAAGACGGATGGGTGGATGATGCGCGGGGATGATCTACGGGTGAAAATGGTCGCGCTTGATCATGAAGGGCACCCGGTTGCTGGGCGGTCTGTGCACGTCGATGTCTATAGTCAAGAGGTCTTAACCGCGCGGCGGCGGCTCATTGGTGGTTTTTATGCCTATGATAATCAGCTCAAAACAACCAAGCTTGCCGCGTCATGCACAGTGTCGACGGACACATTGGGTTTGGCCGGATGCGCGCTTGCCCCTGACGTGTCGGGCGAGGTCACGCTGGTCGCGGCGACGACCGATAGCAATGGAAATGTCGCGCGCTCAGTCAGTTCAGTTTGGCTTGCGGGCAAAGACGAGTGGTGGTTTGGCGGCGATAATGGTGACAGAATGGACGTCGTTCCCGAGGCAAAGTCCTACAAAGCGGGAGATACTGCACGCTTCCAAGTGAGGATGCCTTTCCGTGAGGCGACGGCACTCGTGACGGTGGAACGTGAAGGAGTGCTCTCCAGTTTTGTCACACAACTTTCCGGAAAAGACCCCGTCGTGAGCGTCAAATTGCCTGATAGCTACGCGCCCAACGTTTTTGTGTCGGTTATGGCTGTGCGGGGCCGCGTAGGCGGGCTTAAACTTTGGACCGCAGAAGTCGCGCGCGATTGGGGGCTGCCGTTCCTCAGCCAAGATGGATATAAACCAACTGCACTTGTTGACCTCGCCAAACCGAGCTACCGCATTGGAATTGCCCAAGTGCAAGTCGGCTGGGAAGGGCATCAACTCGGTGTAACCGTTGCTGCTAATAAGGCGCGCTACGGCGTTGGTGAAACCGCGCAAGTCAGTGTGGATGTGAAAGCACCGGGCGGCAAGCCCCCTGCATCGGCTGAGATTGCCTTCGCAGCGGTTGATGAGGCGCTTCTCCAGCTCAAAGGCAATGATAGCTGGAAACTGATTGACGCGATGATGGGGGAGCGCTCGCTCTCCGTTTTGACATCAACAGCGCAAACTCAAGTTGTCGGCAAGCGGCATTATGGAAAGAAGGCGGTTCCCACGGGCGGCGGCGGCGGCAATGATAGCGGAAGCCAAGCCCGTCAGGATTTCAAGCCGGTCTTGCTTTGGAAGGGGCGTGTCGCGCTCGATGCCAAAGGCCATGCGCTGATCCCTGTTCAACTTGTCGACTCGCTTTCGGCTTACCGCTTGGTTGCGGTCGCCAATGCAGGGAGCGACTTGTTTGGCACGGGAAGTACATCGATCCGTACTGCGCAAGACTTGAGCATTTTTGCAGGCCTTCCGCCGGTCGTGCGGACGGGGGATACCTATGCCGCCGCCTTTACGCTGCGGAATGGAACGGACAAGCCAATGACCGTTACGGCAACTGCAAATGTGACCCCGGCTCTCGCAGGGCTCTCGCCGCAAACGGTGACGATACCAGCCGGTGGGTCAGCCCCTATTGCGTGGACGGTCACAGCACCTGATACAGCGGGCCAGCTTACATGGGATGTCGCAGCAAAGGCAGGCGGCAAGCAAACCGATAGGCTTTCGCAAACGCAAGATATTGTCCCGCTGGTTCCTGTCGAAACGTGGGCATCAACGCTCGTCCGTGTGGGGGCAAATACGCGTATTCCGGTGATCGCTCCGGTGGGAGCCCTGGCTAATCGAGGCGTGGTCGATGTCCGTTTGTCCGATTCGCTCGCGCCGACGCTAGCAGGTGTGCAGGATTATATGACGGTCTATCCTTACCGTTGTTTTGAGCAGCAAACATCCCGCTTCGTGACGTTGGGAGACGCGCAGGGATTCGCGGCGCTCGCGGCTGAGATTCCGGCTTATCTCGATACTGACGGGTTGCTGCGGTATTGGCCCATGTCAGATTTGAAGGGATCGCCCGCACTGACAGCCTATGTACTCTCGATCACCGCAGAGGCAGGATTTCCCCTTCCTGAAGAGTCGAAAGCAGCAATGCTCGCGGCGATGAAACGCATCATTGATGGGAAGCTGACGCGCGAAACGCAGTGGAGCAGCAATGATCGCTATCTCCGCGTTGCTGCCCTTGCAGCATTGGCACGAAATGGCGCCACAAAAGCGGCAATGCTTGGCCAAATGGGTATTACGCCAGCCGATATGCCAACTGGGCTTTTGGTTGAGTGGCTGACTGCGATCGACCGCACCAAAGGCGCGAATCCCGCGCTACGACAAGCGGCTGAAACTATCCTCCGTCAACGCATCGCCTATGAAGGCACACGTCTTGATCTGACGGATAGCAATAACGCGCCCTGGTGGATGATGAGCTCTGGCGATGAAATGGCGATCAAGGCGACACTCGCTGTCTTGGGTCGCTCGGGCTGGAGCGATGACGACGGCAAGATGATGGTCGGGATGGCCATGCGACAACGTCGTGGCCATTGGGATACGACGACGGCCAATGCTTGGGGCGCTGTAACGGCCCGGAAATTTGGCAAGCTTTACCCGGCCTCCGCTATCATTGGCACGACAAGTATAGCCTTTGGCGGGGAGACCAAGACCCAGACTTGGCCACGGCCAACGGACGCAGGCGCAGTGAGCTTCGCACTACCGATCAGTCAGACGCCGCTTACCCTTGCACATGCGGGCGCTGGGCCTTGGGCTTTTGTGTCGGTTAAGGCCGCTGTCCCGCTGAAAGCGCCGCTCTTTGCGGGCTATAAAATCAGCAAGACGATCACGCCCGTTCAGCAGGCTCAAAAAGGTGTTTGGTCGCGCGGTGATGTGATGAGGGTGCGGCTGACGATTGATGCGGGCGCGGGGCGGAATTGGGTTGTCGTCAATGATCCCATTCCGCCAGGTGCCACAATTCTGGGCGGTCTTGGCGGTCAGTCTCAACAATTGGCAGGGTCAGCAGAAGGGCCAGATGGCGCTTGGCCATCCTATATTGAACGCGGTAATGAGAGCTGGCGCGGCTATTATGAGTGGGCGCCAGAGGGTCGCTTCGCGGTCGAATATGTTGTCCGCCTGAACGGCGTCGGTCAGTTCAATTTGCCAGCAACGCGGGTCGAAGCGATGTATTCGCCCGAGATACGCGGACAGCTTCCTAATGCGCCATTCTCCGTCGTGATGCGGTGAATGACACGGAGGAGGGTACAGCGCCTTTGCTTGCACCTGCGGCTTGGAGAACGAGAGTAAAGGCTGCAGGAACACTTGCTGCGTTTCTGCTGCTTGTCATAGGCTGGGCATATACCACGCCGCCGCCGCTCCCAACATACGGTCAGCTTGTTGCAAAGTGGAGGCCGAGCGAATCTTGGCTTTATGACCGTCATGGTAATTTGCTTGATAGCGTCCGTGTTGACTTTCACGCACGGCGTCTCGCTTGGGTGCCGCTTGCTAAAATATCACCCGCGCTCATTCAGACCCTTGTGCAAAGTGAAGACCGGCGCTTTTTTAGCCACGGCGGCGTTGACTGGTGGGCAATTGGCAGCGCGATACGCGCGCGCTTTGATGGCACACGGTCACGCGGGGCCTCTACGCTGACGATGCAAATGGCAGCCTTTCTGGCACCCGACTTAGCAGCACCTGGCGCGCGCAGCTGGCGCGATAAAATCCGCCAAATGCGCGCTGCATGGGCGATTGAGCGCAACTGGTCAAAGGAGCATATCCTTGAGGCCTATCTTAACCTCACAGGGTTTCATGGCGAGGCGCAGGGCATAGGGGCGGGAGCGCTAACGCTCTTTGGGAAATCGCCTGAGGTGCTGACCTTCCCTGATTCTGCGCTGATGGTCGCGCTACTTCCTTCGCCCGCTGCAAATGCAACCATCATTGGCGCACGCGCCTGCCGAATAGCGCCAAAACTTGAATGCAATGCGCTTAAGCAAGCCGCTCGCGCGATGCTCGATGAGCGAAAATCGCTTGCGCTTGATCCCGGTCTCGCCCCGCATTTAGCAGCCAAGCTGCTGAAGGAACCGGGTGCCAAGGTAACGACGACACTTGATGTCGGAATTCAGCGGATCGCCCTCATCGCGCTTAAACGCCAAATGATGGCGCTCGGGCGTGAACGCGCGCGCGACGGGGCGGTTATCGTCGTTGACAACGAGAGCGGCGATATTCTTGCCTATGTTGGGGGCGTCGCGGGCGATTCAACGGCGGCCTTTGTCGATGGTGCAGATGCCCCGCGTCAAGCAGGGTCCACGCTCAAGCCCTTCCTCTACGGACAGGTCTTGGAGAAGGGTTATCTGACACCATCCTCCATTCTC